>JACMMQ010000318.1 GCA_014378955.1 Clostridia bacterium | reverse complement strand
TGTGGGTGCAAAAGTGGCTCACCCATCACATGAAAATAAAGATGACGCACGCTTCCTTCAATTTGCTTTAAAATATGTTCAAACAGCGCAATGTCCATAAATTCCGCCTTGCGTAACGTCTTGGGACAAAAGGCACAGGACAAATTGCATATATTCGTAATTTCGATATAGGTTTTATTGAATTTTTTCATACGATTCTCCCTTAGTCTTTATGCTTGGCTCATTTTATCATTCAACTCAAAATCCGTCAATATGAAAAAATCACTGTTGAAAATCCTTATTTTGTGGTATAATATGGCTAGTTTGTACCTATTCAATATGTTGGTAATTGTGTAATGCCACAAACCCGACCTTTTTTGTCATTCCGAACGTAGTGAGGAATCTCATGTTTTCTGGCACTATAAATCTCTGTGTATGAGATTCCTCGTGGTATGCGCTCGGAATGACAGGTTGAGAGAATACTTTCAAATATAGAATAGAAATTTTTCCATATCATTTAAATATGCATTTCGCAATTACCAAATTTAATATAATAAAGGAGCAACCTTATGCCCAAGCTAATAGTATTTGACGGCAACAGTATTGCCAACCGAGCTTTTTATGGTATCCGTGTATTGACCAACCGTGAGGGACAATTTACCAATGCGATTTATGGATTTTTAAATATCCTGTTCAAGTTCATGGACGAGGAGCAGCCCGATTATATATGTGTTGCGTTTGATTTAAAGGCGCCCACCTTTCGCCATACGCAATATGACAAATACAAGGCACAGCGTAAAGGGATGCCTGAGGAATTGGCGAGCCAAATGCCTGTCATCAAGGACGTTTTGATGGCAATGCATATGACGGTGCTACAGCTTGAGGGCTATGAGGCGGACGATATCATCGGCACAGTATCGGCGCAATGTGAAGCACAAGGCATGCTGTGCACGATTGTCACAGGGGATAAGGATGCCTTTCAGCTGGTGTCAGACCTGACCACCGTCAAGCTGCCCGTGACCAAGATGGGTAATACCGCCACTGAAACGTACAATGTACAAGCGGTGTTTGACAAATATGGGGTTTCACCACGCCAAATGATAGAGGTCAAGGGCTTAATGGGTGACCCATCAGACAATATTCCAGGCGTTGCAGGCATTGGCGAGAAAACAGCGCTCAACCTCATTCAAGCTTTTCAAAGCATTGAGGGTGTTTATCAAAACATCGACCATGCGGACATCAAAAAAGGTGTGCGTGAAAAGCTTTTAGCGGATAGAGAAATGGCAGATATTAGCCGAAGCTTGGCGGAAATTCACCGTGAGGTTCCTTTGGCGACAGACCTAACCCATTACATCATCAAGCCTTATGATGCCGCAAAGCTCATGCCGTTATTAGAAAAGCTAGAGCTTAAAACCATTATCGCTAGGGTTAGAAAAAATCAACCTAGTAATCAACCTATACAGGAAGTGGAAGCAGTTGATATTTTAACAGGACTTACATGCATGGAGTTGAATACGCCAGAGGCTGTGAAGAAATTAAAAATTTCGGACAGCATGACCTATAAGCTACACCTTGAACAGCATGCTGGGGCAAAGCGTATCGGCGGTATATCGATATTTGCAAACGGAAATGCGTACTTTATCCCCATTGACGGTGGATTTTTTGAACAGGAAATGATAGCAAGCGTGCAGCACCTTTTTGAAGATGCCAGCATCATTAAAAATGGCTATGACATGAAAAGCGATATCGTGATTTTGCGCCAATGGGATATTCGCTTTGACGGCATCGGCTTTGATGTGATGCTTGCGGCGTATTTACTCTCGCCCAATAGTGCAGGCTATCCCATTGCTGAATTGGCACAAACCTATTTATCAGCAACAGCCACAAACTCTAGCTATTTTGATGTGGTGGCACTTTCGAAATTATGCCCAATCCTAAAAAAACAGCTTGTAGACAACGAGATGCTAGCCCTTTATGACGATATAGAATTACCACTTTCCACCGTGCTTGCAGATATGGAAATTGCAGGCTTCAAGGTGGATAAAAAACAACTCAACGAATTTTCAACCTTGCTTGAAGGCAAAATCAAGGACTTGGAATTTGACATTACAGCATTAGCAGGGGAGAGCTTCAACATCAATTCGCCTAAGCAATTAGGGGTAGTATTGTTTGAAAAGCTTGGCTTGCCCATCATTAAAAAAACAAAAACAGGCTATTCAACCGATGTGGATGTGCTTGAAAAGCTCAAGGATAAGCACGCCATCATTCCACATCTTATGTCCTACAGACAGCTTGCAAAATTAAAATCAACGTACGCAGACGGCTTGGTGCATGTGATTGAGCCACGCACTGGAAAAATTCATACAAGCTTTAACCAAACAATTGCCGCAACAGGGCGTATTTCAAGCACTGAACCAAATTTGCAAAATATCCCCATACGCACGGAGCTGGGCAGACAAATTCGCAAAATGTTTGTCGCATCCAATGACGATTATGTGTTGGTGGATGCCGATTATTCGCAAATTGAGTTGCGTGTGCTGGCACATATCGCACACGACCCCGTGATGATTGGTGCGTTTTTAAACGATGAGGACATTCACCGCATTACCGCTTCACAGGTTTTTGCAGTGCCACTAGCCGAAGTAACGTCACAAATGCGGAGCAATGCAAAGGCGGTTAATTTTGGCATTGTGTATGGTATTGGTGAATTTAGCTTGGCAGAGGACTTGAAAATATCACGCAAGGAAGCCAAACGCTATATTGATAGCTATTTGATGAAGTATGAAAAGGTTAAGCAATATATGCACGATACGGTAGAAAGTGCAAAGGAAAAGGGCTATGTTACCACGCTATTAAATCGCCGTCGTTACATTCCAGAGCTAAAATCGAGTAATTTTAACATGCGCAGCTTTGGCGAACGTGTAGCGATGAACTCACCTATTCAAGGGACAGCGGCAGATATTATCAAGATTGCGATGATTGCGGTGCATGACG
>JACMMQ010000317.1 GCA_014378955.1 Clostridia bacterium | reverse complement strand
TGTGTGATAATGATTTTTATACCTGTTGCATCTGCAATCGCACGCAATTCTGATGCTTCGATTTGCCCGATCCCCGAAGCCTGCACCGTGGTATAACCGATTTCTCTTACTTTCTTAAAGGTTTGTTCTATTTCTTTTGGCGTTTTAGCAAATTCTCTCAGTGTATATAATTGTGCGCCTAATATTTTACGCATAGCTATGTCCTCCTTATTCTTTAATGTGTGCCTGCTACATCAGTCGTTTTTTGTACGACATTTTTCTTTACCGTTGAGTTTTTGATTTTATCTTGCAACAATGTGTAAAAATGCGCATGGTCAAAATTCTCTACATCTGCCCAGCCGCCTGTCCATGCAGAATAATGAATGGCATTGGAAATGGTCAAGCCGTTGATGCCTTCCACGCCAGGTGCAAGTAGCTTACTACCAGTCAAAATGGCTTTTGTAAAATTCTTTAAAATGCCGACGTGCTGTTCGCCGCCGTTTTTATCGGCAGGAATTTCACATTTCCAGCATTCTGGTGAGCCAAATATGCCATCGAAAGTCTTGTTAAATTCACGCTCAGAAACCCTATTGCGGTGAAAGGTTATTTCATTATTTTCGACAACGATTTTCCCCATATCGCCTGAAATTTCAAGACGATTTGTGCCCGGTGCTTCCCCTGTTGCGGTGATATATACGCCCGTTGCACCACTTTCATATTCCATATAAGCGGTTACATCATCCTCTACTTCTATATCATAATATTTCCCAAAGCCACAAAACGCTTGTATCCTTTGAGGCATACCCACCATCCATTGCCAAAGGTCTAGGTTGTGTGGATTTTGGTTAATCAAAGCGCCGCCGCCCTCATCCTTCCATGTAGAACGCCAAGCGCATGAATCGTGGTACGCTTGTGGTCTGTACCAATTGGTGATAATCCAAACAATACGTTTAATACCGCCAAGCTCGCCGCTTTCTATCAAATCCTTGACCTTCTGATACACAGGGTTGGTGCGTTGGTTGTACATGATGCCAAATATCTTATCGGATTTTTCAGCCGCCTCATTCATTTCAAGTACCTGCTTGGTGTACACACCCGCTGGCTTTTCAGTCAACACGTGTAAGCCATTGTCAAATGCCTCAATTGCAAGCGTTGGATGAAAATAATGCTCAGTCGCAATCAAAACCGCATCAATTAAACCACTTTTAAACATATCAGTTGCATGCTCAAAAACAGGCACGCCCTGTAAATTATCCGTTGCCCATTTTCTACGTTGTGGGCTAATATCGCACACAGCACCCAGTGTCATGTTTGGCACAGCCTTTATTAAGTGAATTTTTGAGCAGTGTGAAGAACCCATATTGCCAAGCCCTATGATACCCATTCTTACTTGTTCCATGTAAATTGCCTCCTATATAATTTAATCATTACGAATATATGAGATTGTTATGCAATGCTTTCAAGTATTTTTACAAGCGATTGGTGTGCCAATTCAAATTTATCAAAGCCGCTTTTTTCTAGCTTATCCGCAAAGCCAGTATTTTCGAGTGCCGCAAGCCCTTCGAAGCTACCTAAATGTGGTTCTAATGACACAAAGCCTTCATAATTTGAAGCCTTTAATGATTTTAAAAGTGTCTCTATGTTCCCCAAACCATATCCTGCTGGTACAACCTCACCGTTTGCAAGTGCATCCTTGATGTGCATATACTTGATAAATGGTTTAAGCATGTCAAATGCATTTGGATATACTACACACCCACACTGTATGAAATTGGCAGGATCAAAAACCGCCTGAAAATCATCACCACCAAGCGTTTTTAAAATATCTAAGCATCGCTCTGGGATATCGCCATAGATGTCCTTTTCATTTTCGTGCAGCAATGTAATGCCACTGCCCTTGTTGACCTCTTTTAATCGTTGTAATCTGAGCATCACTTCGTCTCTATAAATAGCAGGGTCTTTCTCATGTGGCATAAAAAAGCTAAAAATACGCATATAATTCGTTTCAAGCGTAATCGCTGTTTCAAGCACCCTCTTGAATGTTTCCAAATGTGCTTCAAAGTCATCGGTAATTTTAATTTTTCCAATAGGTGATCCGATTGCGGAAACCTTAATGCCGTAATTGTTAAGCTGTGTTTTTGCTTCTTTTACTTCCTGATTGTTCAATTCTGAAATATTTTTGCCGTTTACCCCACGCACCTCAATATACCCGATGCTGAGTTTATTTAAACCTTCTAGTTGGGTCATAAAATTTGCATCAATCTCATCTGCAAACCCTGATATTATGAATTTTGACATGAAGATGCCCCCCTTTGTTTTATGTAAAGTATATCAAAAATAATTACAATCTTCATGGTTATATTTGCTTGAAACATTGCAAATGTTGTGATAAAATTAGCGTGAGGTGAAAAAAATGTCTCCACAACAAATTGCATTTAGCGCATCGGACAAATCATTCAGCTTTCATCATACGACTTCCACGCATCCACGTCCAGAAAACTATCCGAATCACTACGAAAAAGGGTATGAAATATTTCTTTTCATTAGCGGCAAAGGCGATTATATCATAGAAGGCAACAAGTATACACTATCGCCCTACACCCTACTGATTATGAACACCAATGAGCTACACAGGCTCAACATTTCAGAGGAATGTCCGTATGAGCGATGTGTGTTGGTGGTACAAAAGGACTTTTTCCCGCCCTTTTCAACGCAAAGTGTGGATTTATTCCAAGCCTTTAAATTGCGAGCGCTAGGGCAATTCAATCAAGTGGATAGCGATATCGTGCTGTCCAAAGGGTTTAAGGCACTTTTCGAAAAATTACAGGCGCAATGCAACGCCATTCGTCCCGAAAATGAAATTCTATCCAAATGCTATATTACCGAAATCCTTTTATTACTCAACAGCATATACGCCACCAAGCTGTCTACCACGCCACAGCCCGTGACAGGTCATGTCAAGATGATTTTAGAATACATCAACGCAAACCTGCATGAAGCCCTAAACCTTGATAGCATAGCGGAAATGTTCTTTTTAAGCAAGCACCACCTGTGCCATATTTTCAAGCAATGTACAGGCTATTCCATCAATAAATACATCATTTACAAAAGGGTTTTAGTAGCAGACGGTTTAATCAGCGATGGTATAACACCTACACAAGCGTGCTATATGTGCGGTTTTAATGATTATTCCAATTTTTACAAGGCATACCGCAAGCATACGGGAAAATCGCCTAAGCAGGGGAGGAAGGCGTAGAACCGTGGGCGCTGCCCACACCCGCCCCTTTTTTGAAAAAAAGGGGGCAAAAAACTTTAATGGGGGGTTTACTAATTAAAGTTTTAATCAATTTTTTTCAAAAAATTGCGGGGTCGAGGGGTGGAACCCTCGGCGTTGTCCGCAGACAGCGAAATCTTAACACTCAAAGAGTATTTTTCTTTGTTACTTTCTTTTTGCGATAGAAAAAGAAAGTAAGGTTTTCGATGTGTGCTCCTGTCTAAGTACCATTT
>JACMMQ010000316.1 GCA_014378955.1 Clostridia bacterium | reverse complement strand
AGCGCACGCATGACCTTTGTAATTTGTGGCACGGACAGTCCTATTTGCTCCAAATAGGCGACATTCCGAAACACCTGGGCAGGCGTACCGTCTAGCGCAATTTTGCCGTTATCCATCACCACGATACGCTTTGCAAAGCGTGCGACGTCCTCCATGCTGTGCGAAACCAAAATGACCGTCATGTTATAACGCTTAAACAACGAATGGATTTGAAATAATATTTCGTCCCGTCCCATCGGGTCAAGCCCTGCGGTTGGCTCGTCCAAAATGAGCACGTTCGGTCGCATCGCCAGCACACATGCGATTGCCACACGCCTTTTTTGTCCGCCTGACAGCTCAAACGGTGACTTTTCAAGCATCGCTTCTGACAGTCCCACCACGTGCAATGCCTCGTGTACACGCTCTTTGACTTCTTGCTCGGACAGCCCCATATTTTTAGGACCAAAGGCGATGTCACGAAAGACTGTTTCTTCAAATAGCTGATATTCTGGGTATTGAAAAACCAAGCCCACCTGGCTACGGATTTGCTTGAGCTTGACATTTTTTTCTGTGATGTCCGTCTCGCCAATCGTTATCTTGCCCTCGGTTGGCTTAAGTAGCCCGTTCAAATGCTGTATAAGCGTGGATTTTCCAGACCCTGTATGTCCGATAATGGCTAAAAATTGCCCGTTTGGAACGGTGAGCGACACATCGTCTAACGCCTTCTTTTCAAACGGCCCACCAGCCATATAGGTGTGGGTCAAATGCTCTATTGTAATTTGCATAAATATTTTATCCTTTCTTGTATGCCACAAGCCTTTCAATGCACTGCTCCACGGTTAAAATGTCTGCACCAACGTTAAAGCCACTCTGCTTTAAGACGAACGCAAGCTCGGTCACCTGTGGCACATCTAAGCCCACAGACTTGAGCGCTTCCACCTCGGAAAACACCGTAATAGGCGTACCGTCCATCAAAATTTTCCCCTTGTCCATCACGACAATGCGATCCGCTTCCACCGCTTCATCCATGAAATGCGTAATTAAAATAACGGTAATACCTTCCTCGCGGTTAAGCATTTTAATGGTTTCGATGACCTCACGCCGACCAATCGGGTCAAGCATGGCGGTGGGTTCATCCAAAACAATACATTGCGGATGCATCGCAATCACGCCTGCAATCGCAACACGCTGTTTTTGCCCCCCTGATAAAAGGTGCGGTGCGTGTAGGCGATAATCATACATGCCCACTTTTTTAAGCGCAAAATCCACACGCTGTCTAATTTCCAAGGGTGGCACGCCCATATTTTCAGGTCCAAAGGCGACGTCCTCCTCAACAATGGTTGCGACCATCTGGTTGTCAGGATTTTGAAATACCATGCCCACCGTCTGGCGAATGTCCCACTGCTTCGAAAGGTCTGTGGTGTCCATGCCCTTGATCAAAACCTTACCACCTTCTGGTAAAAGCAAGCCATTCAAATGCTTTGCCAAGGTAGACTTGCCCGATCCATTGTGCCCTAAAATGGCAACAAATTCGCCCTGTTTGATATTTAAATTGATATTACGAAGCACCAGTGTCATGTCGTTTTGCTCGTCATGGTGGTACGCATATGTGACATTTTGTAACTCTATCATGTTTTTTCTCCATAATTTACGCTATAATCTTATTCATCTTATCATAAAACCAAAAAAAATACAACCGCACAATAAACGTGTGGGTTGTATTTTTTGTTTATTCGAATAATCCGTTAAGTGTTTTCTCATACGGTGCTCGCACAATGCCACTCTCGGTAATAATAGCGGTAATCAGCTTTGCATCGGTGATGTCAAACGCTGGGTTGTACACCTTGACCCCTGCAGGCGCCATGCGCTCTGTGTACCATTGCTCTGTTATTTCTTCCGCTTTGCGTTGTTCGATTTCAATATCATCCCCTGTCACACACTGCAAATCAATGGTGGCGGTGGGCGCACATACATAAAAGGGAATGTTATAGTGCTTCGCTAAAATTGCCACGCCTGATGTACCAATTTTGTTGGCGGTGTCGCCGTTTGCCGCTACCCTGTCACACCCTACAAGCACCGCATCCACCCAGCCGTTTTTCATAACCGTTGCCGCCATGTTGTCGCAAATGAGCGTGATGTCCACCCCTGCCGCCATCAGCTCATGGGCGGTCAAGCGTGCACCCTGCAGCAACGGTCTTGTTTCATCCGCAAACACTTTAAAATTGTAGCCCAATTCATAGCCTAGATAAATGGGTGCTAGCGCTGTACCGTATTTCGCCGTGGCGAGCTGTCCTGCATTGCAGTGTGTTAATAGCCCCATATCTTTTTCAAGCAAGGTCAAGCCGTGCTGCCCAATGCTTTTGCACACCAACGCATCCTCGTCCTTAATTTGATGCGCGACTGCTAATAGGGCGATTTTTATATCTGAAACGCTCACATGCTTGTTTTCATTCACACATGCCTGCATTTTGTCCAATGCCCAAAAAAGATTGACCGCTGTCGGGCGAGAGCAAGCGAAATAATGCTTGAGCTTGATAAACGCCTCCAAAAATGCATCAACATCCGTTATATCCAGCTGTTTTGCCCCCAAATACACCCCATACGCCGCCGCAATGCCAATCGCTGGCGCACCTCTTACCTTCAAATGATAGATGGCATCCCATATTTCATCAGGCGTTTTGAGCTTTAACACAACATGCGTATTGGGTAATTTGGTTTGGTCTAATATCAAAAGGGTATCGTGTTCGTCATCTAACTGCACGCTTTGTATATTTAAAATGTTTGTGTTCATGGGTTGTCCTCCAATGCTTGGGTGTACTTATTCCAAACATTATTATACGTCGAAACTGAACCAAACTCAACCATTATTTTTTTAACCCTTATCGGTACCAACCTTGCGGGATGTTGTCCTTTTCTGCCTCCAGCAATTCTTTTATGATTGCCTCTGCATCTGCAATTGTGCTTACAAGAGGGTCTGTCAGCATAGCAAGGCGTAGCAATTCATAGCTGCCTGTTGCAACCGCTTGCGCAGTAAACTCATGCGTGTCAAGAACAAGCTCCTGCATGCCTCTTAACCCCCTTGGCATTTCTCCTACTGGTAATGGCTTTGGACCATTCATATCCACGTCACATAAAAGCTCTAAAAATGCATCGTCGCTCATATTGGTCACCGCACCAGCATTAAAGGTGTTTATATTAAACTGTTTATGCAGGTTTCCAATCATGCTTTCTATAATATCTGTTGCATGGTCCGGTGCAAATGTCGTCATATATTGTGCAATAGGGGTCTCGCCTGTTATAAACGCATCCACCTGTGTAAACATATCCCTATGCCGTTTGTATCGAGGTTCTGTTTCCCAAACGGTAAGCGGCGGAATGGCTTCAGTTGCTACGCCATGCCCTTGCCAAAAACGCACATATTCCTTTGTATGTCCTACAACTGTGGGAATTTTGCCAAATATTTCGTATAGTGCATACCCAATACTTTCATTATACGCAGCCTTAGCATCTAGATCCCCGCCCTCTGTTTCTTTTGCGGATTGTATTTTAATTGCCTGTGCAATTTGCGGCATAACATCAACACCCTTATACGTCGCCTTGAGCATCCACGTAAAGTGATTGACACCTGCAATTCTTAAATCAAAATCCTTATTAATAGCGTCCGTGTATTCGCTTCCATCGTTTATAATGCCTGCTCTTACGGCATTGTTTATCTTTGCATGTGGCATATGCTGTGCATCGCACAATGCAAAGCTTTTTACCTGGGGTGCATATCTTTTCAAACCGATGCCGTTGACCGTCGTTGGATTAATATAGTTAATAATCCACGCCTCTGGACAAAGCTCCTCTACATCCTTTGCGCACTGCAAAATCACAGGCAATTCACGCATTGATCGAAAGATTCCACCAGGTCCTATGGTATCGCCTGAACACATCGTGATACCGTACTTTTTACTGATTTCACAATCGATACCTCGGTAAAGAACAGACTTCTCCGCGAAGCTCAGCACCACGAAATCAGCGTCTTTTAACACCTCTCTGCGGTCTGTAGACGCCTCAATTTTAAGGTTTACGCCCTCCTGTTCAACTACCATCCTTGCTAAGGTAGACATCTTTTTTAGCACCGCTTCATCGGTATCAACAAGTGCAAGAATACCATTTTGAAGATATGGCGAATGCACCATTTGCCATATTGCCTGTCTGCCAAAAAACAAACTTCCAGCACCTATTACAACAACCTTTGGATAACTTTTCATAAAATCATTCCCTTCCTTTATTTACGTCTAGTATAGTACATCCTGACAAATAAATAAATGGACAATTGTTTTGAAAGCATGTCAAAAGGTTTGATTGTGCTGTTGTTGTGTGGTATAATTTCCTATGTAGTATAAATCTTTACGTTCCTTCGAGGTGATAGGCATGCACGATTTTGATGTTGTGAACGCAATTTGCAGTCAAATGCAGTTTGACATAAAAATTTGCGCTTATATCAAGCACGATAGAAGCTGGGTTGAACACGAAAGCAAGGATAATTATGATATTTGGGTTATAACAGAAGGAAGCCTAAACGTACAAATGGATGGTTGTGCTTATAGGCTAAATGTAGGCGATGTGTTTTTCTTTTATCCCCAAAAGCTCTATACCGCAACATCCATTAGCGAAAGCTGTGCCTTTGTGTATATGCGTTTTGATGTTTGTTTAGGTGAAAATACAAGACCCTTAAACCACATCAATGTGATAGCACGCACCTATGCGAAAGATGTAGATAGCGAGGTGCAAGTCTTTTTAACCCATTGCGATCAATTTAGACGCAACTTGCCAATGACACCCCTTTTACTCAAAGCAAGCTTAATGATGCTCATTTCAAGAATAGCCATTCAAAGGACACAAAACAATTGTCACCCAAATCACTTAGCAGTCAATCCTTCCTACCCGAAATTAGAAAAACTGCTAGCGTACATCCACAATAATATAGACAAGCCTTTAAGCATAAAAATGCTATCAGATTTCATGTATCTATCTGAAAAATATTTTATTTCCTACTTTAAATTTACATTTGGCGTTACGCCCCATAACTACATAAGCACCTTGAAGCTCAAAACAGCTTTTGAATATTTAAGCGAACAAAAATATTCCGTAAAAGAAGCCGCGCAAATGACAGGCTATGTAGATGCCTATACATTCTCAAAAGCATTTAAACGCTACTACGGCTTCCCTCCTAATAAGCTTCTAAAAAAGCTGAACTAATACTAATCTCAGATTAAAACATAACCAGCGGAGGGAGGCAAAACGCGTGCCAGCGTTTTGAAACACTGACCGACAGATGGTTATGATTTTAATCGAGATTAGTATAAACCATCCACAACGGCACAATTGGGATAGTGTTTTCAAATGGTTTCCTCATTGGACTTGGTTTCGCCTTGCATTACACGCATGGCATTTAACACCGCAAGCACCGTCACGCCCACGTCGGCGAAAACTGCTTCCCACATGGTGGCGATGCCGCCTGCACCTAAGATCAGCACGATGCCCTTGATGCCAAAGGCGAACCAAATATTTTGCCATACGATTTGTTTTGTTTTTTTTGCAATTAAAATGGCTTGCAACAGCTTGGACGGTTGGTCGTTCATAATGACAATGTCGGCGGCTTCTATGGCGGCGTCTGAGCCTACGCCACCCATTGCTACGCCTATGTCTGCACGGGCTAGCACGGGCGCATCGTTGATGCCGTCACCCATAAAGAGCAACTTGCCTTTTGCTTGTTTTTCGAGCCTTTCAAGCTGTTCTACCTTTTGCACAGGGAGCAATTGCGCGTGCACTTCGTCAAGATGTAGCTGT
>JACMMQ010000315.1 GCA_014378955.1 Clostridia bacterium | reverse complement strand
CGAAGGTGGCGTGGTCATCGCCCGCCCCTTTTTGTAAAAAGGGGTCAAAAACTTTAATAGGGGGTTTTATAATAAAGTTTTACTTAATTTTTTTCAAAAAATTGCGGGTTTCAAAAGGGCAGCGCCCTTTTTTGTCGTCCGCAGACGGCGAAACACAAACACGCAAAGAGTATTTTTCTTTGTTTCTTTCTTTTTGCGATAGAAAAAGAAAGAAAGGTTTTAAAGGTTTACAATTTAAAAAAACACGCCACCATTCAATACGAATGTTGGAGTGTTTTGTAAATTACATCAAAATGCTCTCCTCCATCGCTCGTAGAGTGAATGCTTTGCAAAGGAAGGTATCCTGACTTCGAGTTGCCTCGTTACAGTGGCGGGACCGTGTCGGACTTGCACCGACTTCCCCAAACTTTGCTTGTTACTAATGTATCATTTATTAAGATATAAGTCAATGTAAAAAGGCGCAAATGCTTGTGATGGTTTGGTAAAATATTGTGCAGTTTGCCACAATTCACTTGCAACCATTTATAAATAGTTATCCACATTATGTGAATAACTATCCACACATTGTGGATAACCAAGCTATTTTACTCATGATTAACAGGCAAAGGCAGTTGTTCTGGGCTTTTTGTCGGTTGCGCTTCCTGTGTTTGTTGTGTGACTGGTGGTACAGGTTCTATAACCACGGGTGCTGTTGTTGGTGGAACTGGTTGCTCGGGTGCTACCACTTCTGGCTTTGTTTGTTGTGGCGGTTGCGGTTGTTCCACTACAGGTGGCGGTGCAACCTGCACTGGTAGATTTTTTGTGCCTCTTTGTATGATTTGCGGGAACGGCTGATAGACGCTTTGCGTGATTTTCGCACGGCTAATTTGCTTGCCGCCCTGTTCGATGATTTTGTATGTATCGAGCACCAAGCCATTATTGCCACGTTGCTTGGTCACTGTTTTGCCAGTCTGCCACTCCGCTATATTTTCATAATTGGTCGCAAATGGCGTATCCGCAATCTTGATATGCTCTAAACGAACAGTTTTATCGAGCTTTTGTGACCCTAAAATGTCACAGGTAAGCGACCCCGCTGATGCGTTGACCACGAGCTTAATCGGAAATTGTGTATTATTTCGAAATTGATAGTCCAGTGAACCGTAAGAAACCGCCGCATCTTGCCCCAATGGCACGTATGTGACGGCAAGTGAATGATTGGCACGCTCTACAATTTGCATGTCTGATTTCAAGCATGCGTTGTACAGTGTGGACGAAACCTGACATATCCCACCGCCGATGCCCTCTGCCACTTGGTCGCTCACGAACACCTTGGCAATTTGAAAGCCTGCCTCTGCGGTTCTTTTGCCAACCACTTGGTTATAAGAAAACACCTCGCCTGGTAAAAACACTGTGCCGTTTATTTTTTTTGATGCCAACTCGATATTGCGTGAGCGCTCTGACAGGCTGGTGTCATACCTTGTGTTAAATTTGCCGATGGATTGCGAAAATAAATCGTTGCCTATCTTTTCTTTGGTAATGGTTGGCATCGTCAAAGCGATTGGAATGCTGTACGATTTCCCTGCTAGCTCAGGGTGTAGCGAAACGTCATTTTGCGCGATGATTTTTGCCGCATCATCCACATTAAACGTTACGCCCACCACGTGTGGTATCACCTTGAGCTGTCCGTTTTCCTTGCCGTACGAAGCGTCCTTGGGTTCGGTTACAAACTCTTTTTGTAGCGACTGCACATCTATTTTATCAGGTGCTTGAACGAGCATTTTTAGCGGAATGTCAATTGGCGTTTCCATGTCCTTGTTGTCAATGCCTAGCGCTTCTACAATTCGTTCAGTGGCTTGCTTCACGTCAATGCTTTTGCCGACTTGCCCATTTTTGATAACAAGATTGTTGCCGTCAATGGCTTTTGTGGGTTGCATCAATAGTGTGGTGCTATTGGTCAGCCCTTTTGTAGCGTCTTGTAATTTTTGTGTGTCAATGTTGATAATCACAGGAATGTTAACAGGGCGCTGCTTAATCTTAGCGGCATCGGTCGCACGTTGCAGTAAATTCCCTGTACGCCCAACCTTCCAAGCCTCTTCCGCCATCTTTTTGGCATCGGTGGTGATGTTTAACTGTGACGCCTTCACGGAGACGCTTTTGTCATCCATTATAAGGTTGAGTGTTATTTTTTGCACACGAGCACTCATCTTTTCTTCTATTTCCTGCTGCGCTCGCTCTTGCGATAGTCCACCCAATGCTTTTGATCCAACCATGACACCCGCATAAATATACGGGTAGTTTGCCACCTGAAATAGTTGAAATATCATGATGCTCAGAATGAGCAAAGCTGCCCATGCGACAATGCCAATCAACAACCAGTTTTGCTTGCTGTTGACAGGCTTTGCCATACGAAGCTCCGCTTCTTCCATGTAATCATCGAGATTTATAGGGTGCGTGTCTTCAAGACTTTGATTGGTATTTTGATTGTTTTTATTTTCATAAATTGGTTCCATAATAGCCCCCGAATTTGAAGTTGATCATGCCCTCACTCATCCATATCTATGCAGCATGCGATAGATTTATGCTTGTGTTGGTTCTTCCTCTGTTGCCTCGTTGAGTGGTTTGATCACATCTACCAATTCTTCTCCCGCTTCTTCCTCTACTTCAAGCACCTCTTTTTCTACCTTGGCTATGCTTACAAGCTTGCCGTACTCGTTCATACGCATGAGCGTGACCCCTTGCGTGGAACGTCCCATGCGGTTGATTTCTTCAACGTGCATGCGAATAATCGTGCTGTCCGAATTGATAAGCATGATGTCGTCATTGTCCGTTACGCTGGTGACGCCTGCGACCTTGCCTGTTTTTTCGGTAATTTTATAGGTAATCAGACCTTTTCCGCCTCTGCCTTGGATACGGTATTCTGAGAAATCAGTTTTCTTACCAAAGCCATTTTCAGTTACCACCAATAAGTCAGTACCTTCACTGTCAAGCGTTGCGCCTACAATGTAATCCTCGCCAGATAAACGAATGGCACGTACGCCCTGTGTTTTTCTGCCCATTGGACGCATATCGCTTTCGTGGAAGTGAATTGCCTTACCCAAATTAGTACCTATGAATATTTGTTGCTCGCCGTCTGTCATCTTGACCTCGATTAGCTCGTCGCCTTCCTTGAGCTGCATCGCCATCAACCCTGCCTTGCGGTTGGTGTCGTATTCGAGCAGGGGTGTTTTCTTCATCATGCCGTATTTGGTGAGCATAAATAAGAACCGATCCTCTTCAAATTTCGCCACGTCAATCATGGCTGTGATTTTTTCATCGTTGTCAAGCTGTAACAGGTTGACAATTGCCGTGCCCTTTGCCTGTCTGCCTGCCTCTGGGATTTGATAGGTTTTGATGCGGAACATCTTGCCCTTGTCGGTGAAAAATAGGATGTGATGATGCGTTGTGGTGACCATCAACTGCTTGACAAAATCCTCTTCACGGGTGCTCAGGCCGATAATGCCCTTGCCGCCACGCTTTTGGCTCTTGTATGTATTGCTAGGCAGTCGCTTGATGTAGCCAAAATGCGTCAATGTAATGACGTTGTCCTCTTCATCTATCAAATCGTCCATGTCAATTTCATCAAAATTGGTGGTAATTTCACTCTTGCGCTCGTCGCCAAATCTTTCTTTAATGGCGGTAAGCTCCGTTTTGATAATGTCCATGACCTTTTGGTCAGAACCTAGTATTTCATTCAAGTAGTCAATCAATTTCATCAAGGCGTTATATTCTTCTTCAATCTTGTCACGCTCTAAGCCTGTTAAACGTGCTAATCGCATGTCTAAAATCGCCTGTGCCTGCTCCTCGGACAAACCAAATTGTAAGCACAGCTGTTCCTTCGCCGCGCTAGCAGTTTGGGAAGCACGGATGACACGGATAATTTCGTCAATGTGGTCAAGTGCAATGCGTAAGCCCTCCAAAATGTGTGCACGTGCCCTCGTCTTTGCTAAATCAAAGCGTGTACGGCGAACGATAATCTCTTTTTGGAATTCTACATAATAGTCAATCATTTGACGCAAATTCAATACCTTTGCTTCATTGTTGACCAATGCCAGCATGTTGACGTTAAAGTTGTCTTGCATTTGTGTGTTTTTGTATAGCTGGTTTAAAACGACATTCGCATTGGCATCACGCTTAAGCTCAACCACGATACGCATACCGTTACGGTCAGACTCATCACGTAAATCGGATATGCCGTCTAAGCGCTTGTCACGTACCAGCTCAGCAATTTTTTCAATTAGGCGTGCCTTGTTGACCTGGTAAGGAATTTCCGTCACAACGATGCGCTCACGGTTGTGGTCCATTGGCTCTATTTCAGCCCTAGCACGTACAATTACCTTGCCACGACCTGTTAGATACGCATTGCGAATACCCGATTTGCCCATGATAATACTGGCAGTCGGGAAATCTGGACCCTTGATGAACATCATGAGCTCCTCTGGCGTAACCTCTGGGTTGTCAATGACTTCAATGATGCCGTTAATGACCTCAGTCAAGTTGTGTGGCGGTATGTTTGTTGCCATCCCAACGGCAATGCCCTGCGAACCGTTCACCAAAAGGTTTGGGAAACGTGAAGGCAACACCGTTGGCTCTTTTAAACGTTCATCATAGTTTAATACAAATTCAACCGTGTCCTTGTCAATGTCTGTAAGCATTTCCGTGGAAATCTTAGACATCTTCGCTTCTGTATATCTGTAAGCTGCGGGAGGATCGCCATCCACCGAGCCGAAATTTCCATGTCCGTCCACCAGTGTATATCGCAACGAAAAATTCTGTGCCATACGAACAATACTGTCGTAAACCGATGCATCGCCATGTGGATGGTATTTCCCCAAAACGTCGCCAACCGTGGTAGCGCACTTCAAATAAGGCTTTTCAGGATACAACCCCGCCTCATGCATCGTATAAAGAATACGGCGATGTACAGGCTTAAGTCCGTCACGCACATCCGGCAACGCTCTACCCACTATAACACTCATCGCATAATCCATATACGATTTCTTCATCTCATTCTGTATATCCACCGGGATAATCTTCTGCAAAGAATAATCCATCAAGGAACCTCCTAATTTAGATGTTAGCAGTTAGAGGTTGGACTGGAAGCAACCGCCGAAGGCGGATTGCAATTAAATGGCACTCAATTGTGACTTTGTACTTGTTAACCATTTATATATACTCCAACCAATTTAACCCCAACTAAAGTTTTTTGCCCCTCTTTTTTTCAAAAAAGAGGGCAGGCGTGGACAGCGTCCACGGTTTTAGTGCTCCATGCTATATATCCAAGTTTCTCACACTTTTGGCGTGTTGTTCTATGAATTCTCGGCGGGGTTCTACTTTGTCGCCCATTAATATTGTGAAAATTTCGTCCGCTGCTATCGCATCTGCCATTTCTACTTTTAAAATCGTGCGAGTTTCTGGGTTCATGGTGGTGTCCCATAGTTGGTCGGGGTTCATTTCGCCTAGACCTTTGTAGCGTTGCACTTTGGCGTCACGGCCGATTTCGTTCATGACACGGTCTAGCTCTTTTTCGGTGTAGGCGTAGATAACGGTTTTGCCTTTTGCTATTTTGAAGAGCGGGGGTTGTGCGATGTATAGGTGTCCCTTTTCAATGAGGGGCTTCATAAATCTAAAGAAGAATGTCATTAAAAGCGTTCGGATATGTGAGCCGTCGACGTCGGCATCTGACATGATGATGATTTTGCCATATCTAAGACGTGTCTCGTCAAATTCGTCGCCTAAGCCTGCGCCTAGTGCGGTGATGACTGGCATAAGCTTTTCGTTGCCGTATACACGGTCGATGCGTGCCTTTTCAACGTTCAGCATTTTACCCCAAAGTGGCAAGATTGCTTGGAATGCACGGTCTCTACCGCCTTTTGCTGAACCGCCTGCGGAGTCACCTTCCACGATGTATATTTCGGTGTGTGTGGGGTCTTTGTCCGAGCAGTCTGCCAATTTCCCTGGCAATGAAAAGCTGTCGAGCGCATTTTTACGCCTTGCATTTTCTCTTGCACGACGAGCGGCGTCTCTTGCTCTTGCGGCGTTTAAGGATTTATCTAAAATCGCACGTCCGATGCTTGGATTTTCCTCTAAAAAGCTTTCAAGCTTGACATTTAGTCCACCCTCAACCAGGCTACGGATTTCGCTATTGCCTAGCTTTGTTTTGGTCTGCCCTTCAAATTGTGGCTCACGAAGCTTTACCGAAATAACAGCAGTCAAGCCCTCACGGACGTCCTCGCCGCTTAAATTCGAGTCTTTTTCCTTGATCATGTTGTATTTTCTGCCATACTCATTCATAACCTTGGTCATAGCGGACTTGAAGCCTGTTTCATGCGTGCCGCCCTCGGTGGTGCAAATGTTATTGGCATAGCTGTAGATATTTTCATTGTAGCCGTCATTGTACTGCATGGCAATTTCCACCTGTGCATCGTCTTTTTCGGCGTACAGGTAAATAATTTCTTCGTGCGTTTTTTCCTTGTTACGGTTTAAATATTGCACGAACTGCTTGATACCGCCCTCGTAGTACAAATCCTTTACCTTAGGCTCTGCTTCACGCAAATCGGACATGACAATGCGAATGCCGCCATTTAAGAACGCCATTTCACGGAAACGATTTAACAATACATCAAAATCGTACACCAATTCCT
>JACMMQ010000314.1 GCA_014378955.1 Clostridia bacterium | reverse complement strand
CGTATTTCCTCCAAAAATATTAATTCTCTTTATTATATCCTATATGTCTTGATTTTTCCACCATTATCACATAAAATAATGGAAAAAAGTTCTACAGGAGGCAATTTTATGTCCTTAAACCAAATGATAGACCAAATGCAAGCTTCTATTATCGCCGAAACACAGGCGATTATACGTATAAGCAGCGTCAAACAGCCCCCCGTAGAAAATGCGCCGTTCGGCGTTGGTGTAGCTAGTGCACTGTCCTACATGCTCACCTCGGGTGAGCGCATGGGCTTTCGCACAAAAAATATTGATGGCTATTGTGGCTATATTGAGTTTGGCGAAGGCAGTGAAATGGTAGGCATTCTTGCTCATATTGATGTCGTACCCGAAGGGGACTGTTGGGATTTCCCACCGTTTGGCGGCGAGGTGCATGACGGCAAAATTTACGGACGTGGGGCAATTGATGATAAAGGGCCTGCGGTTTCATCTTTGTTTGCGATGAAGGCTGTCATGGACAGTGGCGTAAAGCTTAGCAAGCGTGTACGACTGATTTTAGGCGGTGACGAGGAAAGTGGTTCAGCATGTATGGCACGCTATGTGCAAACCGAAGAGCTGCCCACCCTTGGCTTTACGCCCGATTCCGACTACCCTGTTACGCATGCTGAAAAGGGTATTTACCACTGTCGCTTTGATTGTGCGTTGCCTGCAAACACCCCACCCCTTATGCTATCAGCTGGCAGTCGACCGAATATTGTCCCTGCAAAATGTACGGCTGCTTTTGATGGTCAAGCCTATGAAGCAATTGGCAAATCGGCACATGCAAGCAAGCCTTCTCTTGGGGATAATGCCCTTGTCAAGCTTTGCAAACAGCTTCATGATAAGTGCACGCACCCCTTTTTATCGCTCATGCAAATTGCCTCAGATGCGGAAGGGCTGGGCATTGCAATGCAAGATGAGGTTTCAGGCAGCTTGACCTACAACCCTGCCATCGCCACGGTAGACGCACATACCGCCTCATTAACGGTTGACATTCGCTACCCCGTGACCTGTGATAGTGATGCCCTGCTAAAGCAAATTGAAAACAAGCTTGCACCCTTTGGCTTTACCGTAACAATTTTACACCACCACACCCCATTGTATGTACCCAAATCGCACCCACTCGTGCAAACGCTTATGCAGGTATATACCGATATGACAGGGTTGCAAGGTGAACCCATTGCCATTGGTGGTGGCACGTACGCACGCACCATGCCAAACATTGTTGCGTTCGGCGCTGTATTCCCAGGTGAAATTGCACCTATGCATGAATGCAATGAATATATCAACATTAACAGTTTAATTTTAAATACCAAAATCTTTGCACAAGCCATTGTTTCATTGGCTAAATAGCATTTAAATATTGACTCAAAAAAAATCCCCTTACGCTTATATGGCATAGGGGATTTTTATTGCCAACAGTTTCTAAATTTCAATGGCGTTATACCTTCTTTTTGTTTAAAGATTTTGATAAAATGGCTTGCACTATCAAAACCAGTTTTTATAGCAATTTCTGATATTGTTTCATCCGTTGTTTTAAGCAGCACTTTTGTATAATTCAGCCTCGTTACGATCAAATATTCATGCGGACTATAGCCCGTTTGTTTTTTAAACATGCGTGCAAAATGATACTTGCTCATACCAAGCGCATGACTGATATCGTCAATTGTCATGGTTTGTTCAAAATGACTTTCAATAAAGCCAATTGCTTTTACAATAATGTCCGAGCAATGGTTATTTTGATGCTGCTTATAATTTGATATAAGCAATAATTCTGTTAACAGCTCCATGATTGCACAAGCGCATTGAATGTCCGCCGTGACCGCCCAACCGTTATAGAGCGCATGAATTTTTTGTATGGTTTTAGGAATGACACTATTTTGTTGTACGGTATACACAGGACCTTCATTTAAATGGATTTGCTTAACATAGCTTCTAGACTCACTGCCATTAAAGTGAATGTAAATAAATTCCCAAGAATTTTCTTTACCGTTTGTGGCATAAAAATGTTCCTGCGTGCAATCTATCAAAAATACAGTTCCCTCGGCAAGTGTGTAGCACTGTCCTGCGTATTTCAATACACCTTCACCCTTTATTGTATACGCCAATAGAAACGTATTATAATCCTTCCGTTCTACAGCATAGTGCTCTCCGCAATAAAAATGTCCCATGGATTGAATATAATAAAACGTCGATTTCGACAAAGCGCTTGGTGTATTTTCCTTACCCCAAGTGCCCTCTAAATATACCCTCATCCTAATTCCTCCTTGATAGCAAGATTATGATATTATTAAGCAATAATTTATGATGACCTATTGAAATTTGAATAGTACAATTATATCATAACTTTGCTATTTATACCATTATTAAAATCGAGGAGGCAAATACAATGAGCATTACACCCGTTAGAGAAAAATGGAAAGGCACTATGACTGACCGCCAAAGGTTCAATAATCAAATGCACTACCTTCCGGTAGATCGATGCTTTAACATGGAATTTGGTTATTGGCGTGAAAATTTTGAAATTTGGCCTATTTTTAAAGATAATGGCATCACAAACAATGGTGATGCGGATGTTTTTTTCAACTTTGATAAATTTGCAGTTGTTAGTGGCAACGTATGGATGTCACCTTATTTTGAATATAAACTTATAAGCGAAACAAAAAACGCCAAAACCTTTATCAATCCTGATGGGTTACTTGCAGAAGTCCCAAATGATGGGCACGATACCATTCCACACTACATCAAGGCAAGTATAGTAACGCCTGAGGATTGGGAAAAGTGTAAAAAAGAAAGATTTATACGCAATGACCCCAATAGAAAAGTGGATGTTGCCAAAATTCTAGCGACACATCCTAACGATCGAGACTATCCCCTTGGCGTGGACTGTGGTTCAATGATTGGAAAAATTCGAGATATGTTAACCTTTGAGGGCTTGGCATATGCGTGTTATGACTATCCTGAAATGGTGGATGATATGGTCGAAACGTGCTGTGTGATGGTGGAAGATTTTCTTGACCAAGTTTTGCCACACATTGATTTTGATTTCGCCTCTGGTTGGGAAGATATATGTTTCAAGAATGGCCCAATCGTCAGTGTTGATTTTTTCAAGGATGTTGTCATGCCAAGATACAAACGCATTAAAAAGAAACTCCAAGCAGCTGGCATCGATATATGGTTTACAGATTGCGATGGCGATGTAAGGCCTATCTTGCCATATATTTTAGAAGGTGGCATTAACTGCTTGTTCCCGTTTGAGGTGAATGGCTGTGCCCATCCATCAGAGCTTCTCGATGCCTATGGCAAAGACTTAAGAATTATGGGCGGTGTGGATAAAATGCAGCTAGGCTATGGTAAAAAAGAGATAAAAGCCTATCTTGAAACCTTAGTGCCACTCGTAAACCGTGGCGGTTATATCCCATTTTGCGACCACCGTTGTCCACCTAATGTTTTGCAAGAGGATTATTTGTATTATTTAGATTTGAAAGAAAGTATGTTCGGGTTGAAGTAGGTAGTTGATGGACTAATTATAAAAAAAATTTTGGAACCATTCAGTACCCCTAGCTTAATAGGTAGTAATTCCCCTATGTTTTGTGCAATACAGAGAAATTTATTTTTTGATTTTCTCCATCTTTATAACCATTCCTTTCGCTTTGCTCAAGGCACAAACGGCATGAAACCGTTGCTTGCCTTGAGCTTGTTTTTTGTGTAATATATTTCTACAGCAACAGGCAACTACAAATCACGAGGAGGTGAGTGCGCTGTTCTTTTGGATAAGCCTCCTCCACATAAGCTGTTGAACTTTTTGTAAATCATACGCCTAATCGAACAAAATTTCAACACATTATTGTAAAGAAATCCATTCCGCAAGATTAAAACTCTACCAACACAAAATCGGGTGAGCGAATTATCTATATTAATGTTAAGCATTTCTGCATATTAACAGCTGTGTTTTGCATAGATTAATCCCTTTATATCCATTATAATACTTATAAATATCATATAAAGGGGCTGTAAAAATGGCAGGTTGGACTAATTTAAAGAAACTGCTTGAGGAAGAAATTGTACAGAGAAGAGAAGAGGGTTGCAATGTTGATGGCTTTCGTGAGAGGTGGGAGGCTTTAGGCGAAGACAAAGCAGGTCTTGATGCACTTTATGACGAGCTGATGTTAGTCGACATCGATCCCGCTTTTCCTTACAATGAGCCTTCTGACTATGAGGGTATTCAGGAACAACGCTCCAAAAATGCGCCCATGCTCCAAAAAATAGACGAGATAGACAAAGATCGTTTTGTTGGTGCATGGCTAGGTCGTTGTTGTGGTTGTGCCTTAGGTGTTCCTTTGGAAACTGGCGAGTTTATGGCGGGCAAGGATGGCATTCCTGGTTGGAAATTGGTATATGAATGGTTTAAGGGTGCAAATGAATACCCTATTAAAAATTATGTGCCAACCGAATCAACTGCTACTGAAAAATATGGCGTAAACGTACGAAATTGCAAGAGTCTTAAAGACCGCATTGCTTTTATGGATACAGATGACGATATCCGCTATACCGTTCTTGGGCTCATGATGTTAGAAAAAAAAGGCCTTGATTTCGAACCCTTGGATGTAGGAAAGCTATGGCATAATACGTTAACCCTCAAACAAGTTTGCACTGCTGAAACACAGGCTTACTTAAATTATGCTTATGCACATGATTTACTTGGCAACGAAAGCACCCTAGAACAAAAGGATAAAATTCTAGATTGGGTCAGAACACACCGCAACCCTTATAGGGAATGGATTGGTGCACAAATTAGAGTTGATGGCTATGCGTATGGTGCTGCAGGCGACCCCGAATTGGCTGCTGAATTAGCATGGCGTGATTCCTCCTTTTCGCACGTGAAAAACGGCATCTATGGTGCAATGTTCTGTAGTGCTATGATAGCAACTGCCTTTGTTGAAAAAGACTCCAAAAAAATTGTACAAGCTGGACTCGCTCAAATACCTCAAAATAGCAGATTGGCGCATGATATAAAGAAGGCAATTGTAATTGCAGAGAATGCAACGGATGAAATAGACTTAGTAAGTAAAATATGGGATGCCTTTAGCCACTATTCTCATGTCCACACCAACAACAATGCCTCCTTATGCGCAGCAGCCATCATTTATGCTGGCAATGATTTTGAAAAAGCCATTGGCATAGCCGTTTTGGGTGGCTGGGATACTGATTGCAACGGCGCAACTGTAGGCTCAATTATGGGTGCAAAGTTAGGTACTAAGGGCATACCTGATACCTTCGCAAAGCCTCTTAATGACAAACTCTATTCCGCTATACCTGAATTTCACCCGATTGCTATTAGCGAATGTGGCGAGAGAAGTTATCAGGTTTATAAAAAATTAAAGTCTTTAAAATAGAATGAGGTTATGATATGAAAAGCATTTGTGTTATAGGGAGTCTCAATATAGATTTGGTAATGGAGGCACCTAAACTGCCTATAATAGGAGAAACCATAATGGGGCATGATTTTATGACTACCCAGGGTGGTAAAGGTGCAAACCAAGCTGTAGCTGCCGCCCGTTTAGGTAGCCATGTCGAAATGATAGGCTGTATAGGGGATGATTTATTTGGGCAACAATTACTTTCTAATCTTATTGAAAATCATGTAGATGTTTCAGGCATCAGGACCATCTCTGGCGTTTCAAGTGGTATTGCCACGATAACCATTGTCGATGGTAATAACTGCATCATTGTCGCTCCAGGCGCAAATGGGTATGTAACACCTGCATTGATAATGGCACATGAAAACACCATGAAGAATAGTGCACTTGCCATTCTGCAGCTTGAAATTCCCCTCGAATCTATTATAAAGGCCATTGAAATAGCAAAAAAACATGGGGTTAAGGTATTGCTTAACCCCGCTCCTGCAAAATACCTACCAGATGAATTGCTTTCTCAAATTGATATACTCACACCAAATGAAACCGAATGTGAAAGCCTTACTGGCATTAAGATTGTTACCATTGACGACGCAAAAGCTGCCGTAGGTTTTTTGATGAAAAAGGGTATTCCACAGGTGCTAATTACCTTAGGAAAACATGGTGTGGTGTACAACAATGGCGAAGAAATAAAGCACAAGCTGCCTCCCGCAATAGACGTAGTTGACACAACCGCAGCTGGGGATTCTTTTACTGCTGCAATAGCCGTCAAGCTCGTTGCTGGACACAGCATAGATGAAGCAGTGGCTTTCGCAAACGTCGTGGCGACTTTAACTGTTTCTAAAAAAGGTGCACAAAAGTCTTTACCAACAATAGACGAGGTTAATTGCTTTGTTTGCGAGATTGACAAACACACATTACATTAGAATAATCACTAGAACATCTCCAATGTATGGTCTAATAATTGTAATATTACTCATTCCTCATTACTATCATTAACATTGGCTGTATACACAAATTTGCATTATAGCAAGCATCAATGCTTTTTTAAAAGTTTAATACACCAAGCAATAAAGCTCCAAGGCTTTAGATTGTTTAGACTTGACTTATTGCAAATTCGTATTACACGCTCATTGTTTTGCCGAATTAATTCTAAATTGTTCTTTAACCTATGGTCATCTGGTGCCATCTCTGCTGCTGTTTTAGCATAATCTAGAGACTTTTCATACAGCCCAAGCTCATAGCAGCTTAACGCGCCCAAATCATATATCGTATAATCCCAAGAAGATGCTTCATTAATATATGTGGCAGGTCTTTCCTTTATTTTCAATGTCTCTTGCACCATGTGATACACCCTCGGCCAGTCTCTTTCTGAATATGCAAGCTGCGCCATCTCTACATACGGTTCTCTTAAATGAGGCGCTTCCGCTATAGCCCTATATAGCCAATTGGTAGATTCGATAAAATCGTTCTTTGCCTTATAAGACCTTGCGATAAATCTCATTGATGCTGCACGTTCATCCTTCCAATATGTCTTCGGCATTTGCAAATGTTTTTTTAATGTTTCAATGCATTCGTCCCACATTCCATAAAACATATATTCTCTACCAAGGTAATGCATGTTTCTGTCATCATCTGGCTCTTCTTTTATGGACATTTCTAAAAGTTCAAGGTATTGACCTCTTGATTTCGAACAGTCCGGATAATGATTTAATTGAATTTTCCCTTCCCATGTATAAACATCAGGCTGTGTTCCATAATATTGCAAAACCTCATGTACAGGATGTACCCATCTGAAATATTGCCTTTGGTGAATTTTTTCATACCAAAACGTAACACCAGGTGCGCCGTACGCATTAAAACTCCATGTATACATGTATTTAAGGCGGGTCGTCTGTGGCGTCCATGCTTTTTCCAACAGGTCTCGCCAACCCGGTTCCAAAATTTCATCCAAATCTGTGCAAACGCAAATATCTATATCTTTTGAAACAAAGCTTAGTGAGATATTCCTTGCCACATCAAACCGCCAAGGATTCAAATTTATTACATTGACAATTGCGCCTCTACCTCTTAGTTTTTCAACTGTATCGTCTGACGACCCTGTATCCGTTACGTAAACTTCGTCCGCCTCACACATGGCGTCCATCCAGCGGTCAACAAAGTGCGCCTCGTCTTTGCAAATAGCGTATACTGCAACTTTATATTTGCTCATAACATCAGTCCCTCTTTTTTTGCCTGTTCATATATGTTTGATTTTAAATCATCAAAAGCGCCGTCCCAAGCAGACAGATTAAAATGGTAATCAATGATTCTGTTGGTTCTTTTCTCTGCTTCAAGTACTGTGAAATACGATTCAGTATTTCTTCCAAGTCGACTTAGAAACTTCGCCTTTTCCACATACACTTCTCTTCTTTCCGGCATATAAAATATAGCCGTATTCAAACTAAGTAAGGCTAAATCCATTTGTCTTTGGGCCTTATAGACAAAGTATTTTTGTTTGTGTAGAAAAGACTTGTCGCTATTGGCTATTTCTAATGCGGTATCAAGCGCCTTCAAGGCG
>JACMMQ010000313.1 GCA_014378955.1 Clostridia bacterium | reverse complement strand
TGCAAATGAGATGGGAAGCGTATCAATGTACTGATCTTGATTTTTTTCAAACAGCTCTAAAAGTCTAAAAAGCACCTGATGAAATTCACCATCAGGCAGCTCTGTTTTATGTATTTGCACGGTAAAGCCCATGCGGTTGGTGACAAGTGGACGACCGTAACGGTCAAATATTTCACCCCGTGGTGCTTTCATTTCAATGCTTTTCATGCCACGCTTTTCAGACATCACACGGTATGCCTCACCCTTGACAAGCTGCATATCAAACAAGCGAAAAAGGAACAGTCCGCATACGCCAAAAACAATCACAAACAATATGATAAAACGCCCTTGATTTTCTTGCATATGCGCACCACCTTTTCATTATAAAATAAGAACACAGTGGGCGCTGCCCACGCCCGCCCCTTTTTGAAAAAAGGGGACAAAAACTTTAGTTGGGGTTTTTAAAATAAAATTTTAATCAATTTTTTTCAAAAAATTGCGGGTTTCAAAAGGGCAGCGCCCTTTGTCGTCGTCCGCAGACGGCGAAATCCAAACACTCAAAGAGTATTTTTCTTTGTTACTTTCTTTTTGCGATAGAAAAAGAAAGTAAGGTTTTCATTAGTGCCAAAAGCTGAAATCCCTATAATAATAAAAATTCTAAAAATAGTCGTTTTCACGTGCTAATAGCCATTCGTTAATACGATAAAGCAACATGTAAATCGGTGCCGATATGACGGTTGAATAAATAGCTGTTGGTAATACATATTGCATAAAAGCATAAGAGAATTGGTGCTGCCCCCATACGAAATATTGGAATATGTAAAATAGCACTTCATAGACGTTGATAAACACAAACGTAAACATCATCGCAGATAAAAAGTTTTCTTTAAAAATACGGTGATGAAAGCCACCTGATAGCAAGCCTATGAGCATACACAGCAGTGCAAATGCACCAAAAATTCTACCGGTCATGATGTCCATCACTATACCTGCACACAGCCCCACGATGCCACCTTCATAATACCCTCGCAGCAAAGCAATTTGTATAATCACCATCACCACAAGATTAGGGCGAATGTTGCCAATTTGTATCACATCTAAAAGCGACGTTTGAAAGACAAAGGCGAAAAGCACCAGCACCGCCGTTATAAAAATACGCATAATTACCCCTTTGTTAATTGAATAAATCTTACTATTGCTTTACTACCTGCGGACTATTTTTAATGATAAATACTTCCTCTATGCGTTTAAAATCCACCGCAGGCTCAACCTGCGCAAAGTTATAATATTCCGCATTTTCTTTGCCAATTTCTTTGATGCGACCAATCAATAGCCCCTTTGGAAAACGACCGCCTAAGCCTGAGGTTTCCAAAACGTCGCCCGGGATGATATCCGCATCCCTTGGTATATATGTAAGCTTACACAAGCCCTGCTTTTGAAGCGTAAGGTCGCCCTTGAGCATAGTCACATCTTTAGTGCGTACCACCAAAGCACTGACAGCGCTACTGTCGTCAATGATGGCACTAACCATTGCATAATTTAGTCCGATATCGTATATGCTTCCCACCAAGACCTGATGGTTTATCACAGCACAGTCCTTTGTTAAGCCATCGTTCGTACCCTTATCAATGGTAAATTTCTGAAACCAATTGCTTGAATCCTTTGCAATGACATTTGCCCCTACTAACTCGAACTGTGCATTGGTTCTTTTAAAGTCTAGCATTTGCCGTAGCCGTTTATTTTCAACATCCATTTGTTTGAGTGCAAAATTCTCATTTTGCAGGGCTGCTAGCTCATTTTCATACGCTTCATTTTGCTGTCGTATTTTTTGATTATCCGAAAAATATCCGAAGGTGTTGCGAACACCTGACTTCACCCACGTCGTTGCCTGTTGCATCGGCGTCACGATAAAGCCTAAGGT
>JACMMQ010000312.1 GCA_014378955.1 Clostridia bacterium | reverse complement strand
ATCAGTTGGGAAAACAGCATGGTTCTTGGTTTCCCAATAGCTCTGTGCTTTTTCACTTGTCACGGGCGAGATGCCCCAAAAAACCTCGGTATCACGTAAAAATTCCGCATATATCGCTAACAAACGTATATCGAAAAATGGCTGTGTAAAAAAACCGTCCGCACCAGCCTCTTTTTTTTGTTGAATGTAATCATATTCAGACCGCAAGCTTCCCCTAAATTGATCGATCGCCGCATACACCTTGACATTGGGTAGCTCTCTTTTGATTTTTTTAATCATTTCGAGGGTGTTGGAAGGGTACACACGCTTAGACAAATCCTGCGGTGCATCGCCCTTTAAAATTAACACCTTGTCAATGCCATGTGCCGTCAAATGCGCTTCAAATGGCAGTGGCTTGTTTAAATCAAAATCAATCGCACGTAAATGCGGTACGTTATTTTCATAATATTTTTTAGAAATGCTACACCCTTCCCAGCTTCTAAGCGAAAAACGTGGCAAATCTGGAATGTTAATCATATCAAGCTTTGGAAATGCTTGATGCACTGTGTGCACTTCCTTTTCTAGCGATTGTGCATCTCTTGGAACCAATTCAACGGAAATTTTCATCTTCTTACCCCTCACCTCATGAATATTCCTATTATACAGAGTTTGACAAAAAAAGGCAAGCCTAAAATTTTCGTATAAATTGTATGAAACTGTTTATTTTAAATATGTTAGAGTGTTTTCCATGCTGTGTGCATGTTGTCTTGTGCTGTGCAAAATATTAAAGTGCTATTATAGGAGGTTTTCTACTATGGAATTAAATACATTTGAAATTGGGCAACGCATCCGCAAAGCACGTAATCATTTTGGGCTGACGCAAGAAAAGTTTAGCGAGCTTATCGAGATTTCCGCAAACTATTTATGGGAAATTGAAAATGGCAAAAAAGTAATGTCCTTGCCAACCTTGGTGAAAATTTCTAGTACCTTGCGCATTTCAATTGACAGCATCATCTTCGGCGTACAAGAAAATACACCCGAAAATCAAACCACACGTGAAAACACTGTACAAGACAACCTCGAACAGGATATATGGGCACAATTAGGGGACAAAGAAAAACAGATTTTCACAGCATTCATTAAAACGCTTATCCCACATTTAAAAACCGAATAGTTATTCGGCGGTTGATTGTATGGATGCAATCGCCGTATTTTTTTGCACCTATTCATAGTGCTTGGTACAGCTTGGATATTTTTTGCGGTCCCATTGATGATGGCTGTTTGCCATCTCTTCATCCGTCACGAGAAAATAGGTGTGATACACCACTGTGTTATGCTCTTCATCCTTAGTATCGTCCCATGTCACGTCCATATGATAGGTTTGACCGTCCACCTTCACAATATTCCATGCGTGTTTAACGCCATCTGACTCGGCATATACCACGATGCAGTCAAGTCCTGCCTTGGTCATGAGCATTTTAACCGCCAGTGCATAGCTATCGCACACACCTGTTTTTTTCACCAATACACCATACGGCAAATGTGAAAAATTTGGTGGATTGTCTGAATAATCATACACAGCATTTTGCGTCAAATACCGATGGATATTACTTGCTTTTAGGTATTGTGGCGCATCTTTGCGAATATTTTTCGCTATAATGTCTTCAATTTTCACTTGCAATTGTTCATATTGTTGATACAATGCATCATTTATGGCAGTCGGTAGCGTATCGTCCGTTAAGTAAAATGCTTTGAGCTTTGTTAGGCTTGCAAGCGGTTTAATATCCATAATGGCATTTCCCCTGACGTTCAAGGTTTGCAAGTCTTTTAGGGCTGATATTGCTTGTATGTCCATTACTTGATTTTCTGCAAAGGTGAGTGCTTGTAGGTGGGTCAGTGGCTCTAATGAGCTGATATCATTTACGCAATTATAATCAAAATATAGATTTTCAAGGCTTTGCAACGTATTGATTGAAGAGATGTCTGTTACATAATTTCGTCTTATATTGAGTGTTTGTAAATGCGCCAATTTAGAAAGTGGCGTAATATCGGAAATTTGATTATAAGACAATGAAAGACTTTGTAAATTTGATAAATTTTGTATGCCCTCTAAATTAACAATTTGACGATTTTCCGCCACAAGCTTGCGAATAGACATCACATCGCCCACCGTCATTGCCCCATCAGGTTGACCAATTTCAGCACGGATAACCGCTTCAAGTGCCTTATCTTTGAAGGAAATTTCTCTTTCCCGTGCTATTTGCCTTTCTTTTGAAACAATGCTAACCCTTCTTTCATCTGCAGCCCAATTAACCTTCGCCCCCAACGCTTCACTGATAAATCGCACAGGTACAAAGGTGCGTCCGTCACGTATGGTGGGTGCAGCCTCTAGTGTTTGGCTTGATTGATTCACAAGCGCAAGATTACTGCTAATGGTGAGCACGATTTGCATGTCACCCTTTGTTGCAGTAACCGTTTGCTTAATGGCATCCCATTGTACCGTTGCGCCCAAGCCTTCAAAAATCACTCGCATCGGTACCATGGTGCGGTCGTTTAAAATAAAGGGCTCTGTGTCCGTATTGATCCTGCTATCGTCTAACTCAAGCACGATTGCATCGGTTTTTGGTTGGGGTGTTTGCATGTCAACCTTATTGACCACTGGCAAAGTATTTTTATACTTTGCATACATTTTCAATGCAAACCTTGCTTGCTCTTTGTGACCAAGTGCTTCTAATGCAATGGATTGTCCGTAATATGCAAGTGCATTTTGACTGTCCAACAAAAGAGCACTGTCAAACATGTCGTTTGCTTGCTCGTACATCGCTAAATCCACCAAGCACGTACCCGCCCCCACATAATATTGGGCGTTTTGTGGGTCTAATACGATCGCTTGCTTGTACGTTTCTATTGCTAAATCAAATTCTGATAATTTGTAATAAGCCAATGCCTTTTGCGCTATATATTGCACATTGGTAGGGTCAAGCACCACCGCTTTGCTCATTGCCTCTAGCATATCTTGCTGCTTGCCCAATAGGTGTGCATACCCCAAGCCTAGATAATAATACGCCTTGGCATCGTCAGGGTTTTGTTCGATTACTTTTTGAAAGGATGCCACGCTTAATAGATAGCGACCTGTTTCATATTGGCAAAGACCTAAATGAAAATACACATCGGCATCTAACGGATAAAATAAAATCAATTCATCATACACCGTAATTGCCTGCTCGTATTGCTTAAAATCCTCAAGTATCAGTGCCTTCGCATAATAGCTCACCGCATCTGCACGGTCGTTTTTAATCAGCCTGTCATACATAGCAATGGCGCCGTCGAGGTCATTCCTTACCCCATACACCTTACCCATGCATAGCTTAAACTCAAGGTAGTTTGGAAATAATATTGAGGCCCTGCCAAAAATCGACAACGCCTCATCATATTTTTCCATTTCCATATATAAATTCCCCAACGATAAATAGGCAAATGCCAAGTCTGGATTTGCCTCTATCGCTTGTAAAAAGCATGCTTCAGCTTGTTCAAGCTTGTTTTCTTTTTGAAGAGAAATACCCATGTCCGTTGCTTCGATTGCAGTCATCGCACAACAAACAACACGCATCGCTAAAAGCAATATACACATGACTAACATTATTTTAATTTTGCGCATGAACATCCCTCGCCATTCTGATAATTCGACATATATTTCCATATTATCAGAAACTAACCGCATTGTAAATCATTTTTGAAATATTTCTAAGCTCCTATCAAGCATGCGGTTCATATACGCCAATATCACGCCATAGTTGGTAATGGGTACACCTTCCTCTAAGCTTGTATCAATGCGTGTTTGCATGACCTTTTTATTGAGCATGCACGAACCACAATGAATAATCATGTCATACGCTGACAATTCCTCTGGAAAATCATGCCCCATTTGAAAGGTAAATTGAAGTTGCTTGCCTGTGTATGCTTGTAAGAGCTTGGGTATTTTCACACGTCCAATGTCCTCATGTGAATGGTTGTGCGAGCAGCTTTCTGCGATTAAGATGTGTGCATTTTCCTGCAAGTTTTCTACTTGGCGCACGCCATCCACCAACGCTTGCAAATCACCCTTATACCGTGCATAAAGGATTGAAAAACCCGTGAGTGGAATGTCTGACGGCACCATTTGGTTGACTGCGTGAAACGCTTGTGAATCGGTCACCACCAAGTCCACCTTGCCCATGTCCTCAAGGGCAGATGCTAGCTCTGAATCCCTCACCACATAGCTTTTGATGCCATGGTCAAGGCAATCTCGTAATACCTGTACCTGTGGCAATATGACACGCCCCTTTGGTGCCTCCGAATCCACAGGTACGACCAAAATCACCTTGCCATTTGCAGGTACTAAGTCGCCTATGATGGTTTCCTCCACTTCGCCGATGGACAATCTTCTAATTAGTTCATCTTTTAATTGCAAAATGTTTTGCTCCTTGAGGGAGGATACGAAAATTGCATTTTTATGTTTGGCTTTTAAAGCCTGTAATTCCTCCGCTGAAAGTGTATCCATTTTATTGATGACCGTCATGTGGGGAATGTTATATTTTCTAAAATCGTGTAAGGTCTTTTCATAACTAATGACATCTTCTTCATTGCCATCCATGACATAAATGGCAAAATCTGTTCTTTGAAGCACCTTGCGACTGCGTTTGACACGTATTTCGCCCAATTCACTCGTATCGTTAAGCCCTGCTGTGTCAATGAACACCACTGCACCAAATGGAATGAGCTCCATGGGCTTGGTCACTGGGTCAGTGGTCGTACCCTTTACATGCGATACAAGCGACACCTCTTGCCCTACCATTGCGTTTAGCAGTGAGGATTTGCCCGAATTGGTATTGCCATAAATGGCGATGTGCTTCCTGTTTGCGTTTGGTGTGGTTTGCATTTTCAAAACCTCCTATAAGTATAAATCTCTTTCGCCGTTTCGAATTTTTTGTAGGTTTTCAATCACCAAGGCTTTTATGTCTTGTCGTTCAATTTTTTCGACCTCTTGTGCAATTAAGGCACTACCCTGTTGATACAACGCCTCATCGCCATAGTCCAATAAAAATTCCATCAGCGTCATGATCGCATTGGGTTGACATACATGCTGAATTTTTCCTGATTTCGCCAATTGCATAAAGCGGTCACCAGTACGTCCTTGTCTGTAACACGCCGTGCAATAGCTTGGCAAATGTCCGTCTGACATGAGTGATTTTAGAATTTGAATGGGGGTGCGCTGGTCTGCAACCTCAAACTGTCCAACGTCTTGACAGCTTTCATTTTCCTTATAGCCCCCCACGCCTGTGCAAGAGCCTGCGCTGACTTGTGACACGCCATATCGAATAAGCTGTTCACGCATTTCTGCACTTTCACGGGTGGATAATATAATGCCTGTGTATGGTACTGCAAGACGTAAAATCGCAACAATTTTCTTAAATTCTTCATCTTCAAGTAGATGAGGATAGGTAGACAAATCCATGCCCTCTGCCTTTTTCAAGCGTGGTACAGAAATGGTGTGGAAGCCCACGCCGAACTTTTCTTCTAAATGTGCATTGTGCAGCATCATCGCCAACACTTCATATTTCGCATCGTACAGCCCGAACAGCACCCCAGCCCCTACATCGTCCAAGCCACCCTCCATTGCACGGTCAAAGGCGGTCAAATGGTATTCATAATCGCCCTTTAAGCAATTGGGATGCATGTCATGATAGGTTTTGCGGTGATAGGTTTCTTGAAATAAAATGTACGTACCGATGTCCGCTCCTTTAAGCTTGCGGTAATTTTCAACGGTTGTTGCGGCAACATTGACATTCAATCGGCGAATGGCACCGTTGTCACTTTTTGTGCTGTACACCGCATCAATACATGATAAAATATAATCCAGGTCACAATTGACAGGATCTTCACCACATTCGAGGGCTAACCGCTTATGCCCCATTTTTTCTAATATTTGCACCTCTTGTTGAATTTCTTCACGGGTGAGCTTACGGCGTGCGATTTTGTTATCACGCTTATAACCACAATAGGTGCAATTGTTTACACAATAGTTACTGACATAAAGCGGTGCAAATACCACAATGCGGTTGCCGTAAATGGACTGCTTGATTTGTCCTGCTATGTCGTATAGCTCTTGTAATTGCATGGGATCTTTGATATATAAAAGCGTTGCGATTTCTTCAGGTGTTAAGCCTTTTTTTGTTTTCGCCTTTTGTAAAACCTTGATAATTTGTGCGTTAGTTGCCTCTACTGCTTGTTCTAACAAGCCCTCTATATATTGCTCATTATTAAACATTTCTTTCCCTCCATTGGGCATGGTCTCCACGTGATAAATCCACGGAAAAGCCTGCTTGGTTAATTCTTCTTTCGATACAGTTGCGACATTCTGCCGCTTCGTCTCCTGTGCATATTTTGCCATCATACAAGGCGTATTTTGCACGTACTTCTGTGGGTGATAGATTTGGCATGACTACATTTGCCCCTGCCTTTAACCCCTTTTCCCTACCAAGCGGGTCAATGGAGCCTAGTGCTGTGGTGGCTGGCAACAATGCATTTGGCAATATCAAGCGCACTATGGCAATCATCGTAACGGTGTCGTCCACTGTACCGCCCTTTGCGTTCGCTAATGCGGTATCTTGGTGCGGAATAAAAGGGCCTATGCCAACCATCTGTGGCTGTAAGGCTTGTAGAAATAAAAAGTCCTCAATAAAATCAGCATTGGTTTGTTCGGGTAATCCCACCATAAAGCCTGCACCCACTTGATAGCCTATTTCCTTTAAATCATACAGACAGCGTATCCTATTTTCAAAGCGCATGTTGGGATGAAGCTTTTCATAAAGTGTTTTCGATGCTGTTTCGTGCCTTAATAAATAGCGGTCTGCGCCAGCATCATAATACCTTTGATAGCTTGCACGGGGCTTTTCTCCGATGGATAATGTGATGGCACAATCGGGGAATAGCTGCTTGATGGATTGAATGATTTGCACCATTTTTTCATCGGTAAAGGCATCGTCCTCACCGCCCTGCAATACAAAGGTACGATAGCCTAAACGATAGCCCGTTTCACAGGCATTTAACATTTCATTGAGCGTGAGCCGATAGCGATTTGCCTTTAGATTGTCTGCTCGAATGCCACAATAGGTACAATTTTGTTTGCAATAGTTGGTGAATTCAATTAGCCCACGCATGAAAACACGGTCTTCATAGACTTCAGTGCGCACGGCATGCGCTTTTTCGATTAAGTATTTTTGCGTTTGTTCATCCATGTTGTCGAGTAGT
>JACMMQ010000311.1 GCA_014378955.1 Clostridia bacterium | reverse complement strand
TATTTCTGTTGTCAGTCACAAAAAGATTTTTTACATCAGGTATATTTTCACCTAAATCCCCATCTCCATCTATGTACTTGATTGTAATTCTAATCTCATCCTGATATTTAACTGCGGGATTCGGAGTCATTGAAACAAATTCTATGGATGGCGAAACGGACATACCCTTTTTGACGGCTAGCACTTTGTCCGATGAGTCGTCTATGAAATTAACGGATTTTTGCAAACCCTCTACAGACGTTTGACGGATGTTCTTTACCAATACGGTCATCTCAAAGTTTGTTTCATGACTGATATCTGCAATTTTATTTTTTGTGTAACGCAAGCCAACCGCTAACAGGCAAATAACGATTAGTGCTAGCACTGTGAAATCAATCACGTTTATTTTGCCAAATACTTTTCCATTTTTATCGACAATTGCATTCATATAAACACCCCTCCTTACTTCATTTTCATAGAAATAATCCAGCCACTTGCTCCGAAATCTTTGTTGCGTAATGACATCATCTGTCCAATTGCTACCTTTATTTTCCCTGCTTCAATGTATTCCTCTTTTTCTATTGCATCTGCTTCAATGGTCACAATACTGTCATATCTGTCCGGCACCAGCGTTTTAATAAAAACGCCATTGATATTGTCTGCCATGACCTTTTCAGTAGGTCTTTTTTTCACATCAACAATTGTACCCATTTTTTTATCTCTATCACTAAAACGAACAAGGTCTCCTTGCTTGATGCCGTTTGTTACATCAATCGTTTGCCCCACTACCTCAACGGTTAACAGAATCTTTTGTTCGCTTGCTTTCGCCAATAAATCTGATCCCTTGAGTTTGCCAGCATACCGTACGCCTAGCCCTATCATCAGTGCCAATATGATCAATATGATGATGTAATCGACAATGTTCAAGCCACGTTTGCTCTTTTCTTTTTTAAATTCCTTTTGTTCCATATTTGCTAACCCCTCCCTTTTTTCAAGCTGTCATATACGTTTTCAATATTTCTTGCCATATGCCTTGCGGTGAATTTCGTTTCAAATATTTCTCGGCTGCGTGCGATTAGGTATTGCAGTCGCTTATTATCCACATAAATAGATTCGATCGCATCCGCCATCGCTTGTGCATTTTTAACGGGCACTAGCAGACCGTTTTGTCCATTTTCAATCACGCCAGGGTTGCCCCCAAAATCCGTTGCAACCGCTGGTTTTCCTAAGCTCATGCCTTCTAGTAGTGATAGGCTCGTCGCCTCTGTACCAAATGAAGCATTGATTTGTACGTCCATCATATTCATAATGGGCGATACATCCTTTAGAAATCCTGCAAAAATAACGGTGTCCTCAAGCTGTAAGTCTACTACCATTTTGCGTAAGCCATTCTCCATTTTGCCAGTGCCTACAATTAGACACTTGATGGGGATATGACGGTCTTTTAATATTTTTGCCGCTTGGATGTATGTCATGTGCCCCTTTACTTCTTCAACTCGAGCAACCAGCGCTGTGACAAAATCACCGTCGCGGATACCAAACTGCTTTTTCACCTTTGGAATATCCGCACTGGGCATTGCCACCAAAGGCTGTACGCCATTTTGCACCACGGTGATCAGCTTTTCTGGCACACCCTCACGTACAATATTTTCTTTTGCCGCATCTGCCACTGCAATGATATGGGTACAAAGCAAACGCGTCAACAAGCTATTTGCCATGCCTCCCCACCACGTCGTAAAGATGCGTTTGGGTGCATACACACAATGTCTGGTATAAAGCACTGCTGGAACGCCTGCTAGGCGTGCCGCAATACGTGCTGAAACACTTGCGTGCGTATGTACAATGTCCGGCTTTTCTTTTTTGAAATAGCGCCATAACGCCATGATGCAAGCAATATCCATCGAGCGGTCTGCCATACCCTCTACTTCAAAAAAGCCAACCTTTAACATCTCAACCGCTGGCTTTAATGCGCTCCCCTTGGGAAAGACCACGCTCACTGAAAATTTATCTCGGTCAAAATTTTCTAGATAGGTCAGAACACATTTCCCAGCGCCACCGATATTGGTATCGCTGATGACATGGATGACCTTTATCAATTGTCCTTCCACGTGTTCTCCCCCATTTCCTTGATCACAAGCTTGCGGTTAATCATTGCAAACGCAAGTACGCCCCAAAAAATTGTAACCACACGGTAGTTGTACCATACATAATCGAAAAAGCCTTGAAAAAAGAAGCCCGTCATTGCGGCGATAATTGCTATATTCAAAAGACGTGCTGTCCTGTCCTTGGTCAATGCCAAAGAGCTGGTTGACCGTTGAAAGAATACCCACATGATAACAACCAAAGACACAATTCCTGCGAGTCCCATCTCGGTGAGCACAACAAAATACAAACTGTGTGCATGTGGTGCGGTTACTGCGGAATGAGAAAAGTTCGGATATACACGGTTGAATGCATCAATCCCCGGTCCGATGCCACAAAACCAAAATTGATCTAATAATTTCATCGTTCCTACCCAAATAGATACACGATAGGAGGACGATGAGTCCGCTAGGTTGCCGATGCTCGCAAAGCGGTTGATGACATTTTGCGGTAAGAAAACGATACTCACAGCACCTGCTAACATACACCCCAAAATGTACCTTCTATCATAAAATAAAATGAACACAGCGACCGCTAATAAAAGCCCTAACCAACAGCCACGTGAATAGGTGAACACCATGCATAAGCTTAGCGCAAAAGTGTTTAAACCAAAGAACCATTTTGCTACAATATTTTTTCGTGTAATGGTCCAAACGAACGCAATTGGAATGAGTAATATGAGATATTCACCCAGCACATTGGGGTTCGCAAAGGTTGCACTCACACGCCCTGATATATCAGAAAACATAGATTTGTCAATCCATGCGTTTGCGGCATTGCCCGAGAAATGCTGAAAAATTCCGTACAGTGCAACTGCAAAGCCAGCGGTTAAAAATAAATTAATTTGCAATTTAAACTGTTTTTTACTATCAATAAGGTTATATAATAAAAAGTAATAGGACATCATGGCAGAAACCATCAGTGCAATTTTTAAACTACTGACCATTTCGTAGGATGTAAATGCATTGAACAAATAAATGCCCATAAAAACCGCAATCCAAATGCCAAGGCTATCAAATATGAACTTCTCTCGCACATGCAACAAGTAACGCATGAGTAAGCCGATATAAGTCAGTACAATAAGCCCTGCAACCGCCATCGTAGGTGCGAAAGGCGTGAGCATCGTGACGAGTGCTACCCCTACCATCGGTTGCCATATCATAAGTATTATAAAAAAAACGCCACCTAAGATTAATAAAGCAATTTTAAATGATACAATTTTCATCAAAATAACCAGCAGTATGCCCAAGACCGTTGCAATCATACGCATGCGATAGGGCAACGTATTGGTTTGTGCGGCAAAAAACGCATCTGATTCCCATGCTTTTCTAAGCCATCGGTCAAGCTTGCTATTGCGCCAATAATAAGCAAATGACTTGTGCAAAAAGGTCATTGCCCAGCCAATGATGAGCACAAGTATTTTGACCACAAACATTTTACCGAGCATGGTGTGCTGTAATAGCGCAAATACAATTGCTGTACACGCAGCTGCAACAAGCATACTGCCATAAACAGACAACGGTATAAAGAATGCATTGTCAAACATTGACTTTACAAAACTAAAAATTACACTTTTTTGTATCTTTTTTCTAATCGGTTGCCCTAAACGGCTTGCAAAGCTTTTTAAAACAACTCTTTCAACCATTAAAAGCCGCCAAAAAATGCTTTGCTGTTCGCCATTGTCTACATGTGGTTTATGAAATAAAAGGCGCGCAAACGCACTTTCGTCCCACGCCTTTACTATAGGCGTCAAAACCCACAACAACACACGATTAAGCCAGCTATTTTTATAAAATGACATAGTTCTAGTGATAAAAAGCCATATCCAATGGAGCATGATACTGTCCTGCATTCAACCTCACTCCTTACCCCTTAATTTCTTTTGAATCAATTGCAACATAAACGTCACTTCATCCACACGCATACCCCATAGTGCGATGACATAAACCGTCGTACCTAAAGCTGATGGTACGATTAATATAAGCATTTGTGACACAAGCTGTTTGCCACCCAACATCGGCAAACAAAAAAGATAGCTAAAATAACTGACAACCGCCATCAGCAATGCGGCAATGAACATTTTCAATAATGCACGCACCACCTGTGCATTGAGAATATTGCTATATCTCTTTTTTGCGGCATAAATTAAGCAAATTGCTATAAAATAAATGGAAATAGTGGCGGCTAAGCCTAGCCCACCGATGCCCATATATTGCGAAAGTACGATGCTTAATACGATATTGATAGCAATCCCAACAACAGATATTCTCATAGGCACGGTCGATGCTTGAATGGCATAAAAAGCCTTATTTAGTACCTCTTGCAAGCCAAACCCTAGCATACCCATTGCATAAAAAAACAGCACCGTTGCAGTTAGAGCCGTGTCCTGAGCGGTAAATTCCCAACGTTCATAAGCAACCCGAATAATAGGCACTGCCAAAACCAAAAAAATCACCATAATGGGCGAAATAACCACCACCACAGCACGCAATGAACGATTGATGACATTTTCCAAGCCAATTGTATCTTTCTTTACAAACATCCGTGAAAGCTCCGGGAAAATATAATTGGTAAGCACCAATGTAAACACACTTGCGATAATCAAATACAAGCGGTTGGCATAGGTAATCGCCGAAATAGCTTTTCCATCGTTCAAATAGGAGGATAGGAATATATTCACCAGCCCATTGATTTGAAGCGCCGAAGCACTGACCAATACGGGTAATGCCAAGCGTGCTACTTTTTTGATGCCCTCATCATAAATATTGAGTTTAATTTTAAAACGAAAGCCACGTTGCCATAAGGGTGGCAACAGCACGCAAAGCTGTAAAACCCAACCTATGACCACGGCTATTGCCAAGCCGAATATACCAAATGTACGGTTTAAAAATAAAAAATACACAATCACAACAGCATTGGACATGACACTTATGGTGGCAGGAATGTTGAACTCTCCCAGTGATTGTAAAATACCCACCATTGAAAACGCGACCGCTGTAAAACAAATCATGGGGAACATGACACGAATGAGTGAAACCGCCAAATCATGCGAAGGACCAGTCAAGCCTTTTGTAATGAGTGTAATGAGTGGCGAGGCAAATACCATGCCCAGCAACGCAATAACGATCGCCAACAATGCCACTAGGCTGATAAAGTTTTGTGAAAATTCGTATGCCTTTTCTCGTCCTTTTTTTTCAAAATATTCATTAAAAACAGGAATAAAGGTGGATGAAATCGCCGCACCTAAGCTGATTTCAAAAAAAGAAAGCGGAATTTGACTTGCCGCTTGAAAAGCATTTGCTTGTATGCTAGTACCATAATAGCCTGCCAGCATCACTTCACGCACAAACCCCAATATCTTTGCTGTAAATGCAAGTAGGAGCATTACACTAACGGTCTTTACTGCTTTTTGTCCTGCACTCACTCAAATCCCCCTAAAAAGTACAAAATTCATCGCTAATTTACAAAAGCAAGCATTACTTTCATTATTTTACCATTTTTATGACATTATTGCAATGCTGCATTTAAAATTCTTTTTGCATGTTCAATTTGCTCCGTGTTGGGTGGCAAAACGCCCTCTAATGGGTACTGTTCACCAAATTCTGACCACTTGTACGCCCCCAACGCATGATAGGGCAATACCTCCACCCTTTGAATGTTGTCAAATTGCTTGATATACAAGGCGGCTGCATGCAAATCTTCGTCGCTGTCGGTGTACCCTGGCACTAAAACATACCGTAACCAAACCGGAATTTTTCTTGCACAAAGAAACGCTGCAAACTTGCGATTTAAAAGCCCCGAAACGCCTGTCAATTGCTTGTGCTTGATTTCATCGGCATGCTTCAAATCCAAAATCACCAAATCAGTATAGTTGAGTAGCTCTTGCACCTTTTCCACCTCACAAAAACCCGATGTGTCTAAAGCGGTATGCATTTGCTCAGAACGACAACGTTTGAAAAGCTCGGTCACAAATTCTGGTTGTAAGGTAGGTTCGCCGCCTGAAACCGTGACACCACCGTCTGAAAAGCGCATGGGAATTTTATATTCTAAAATATCGCTCATCAACTCATCCACCGTCACCTTCATGCCAAAATTCGGGTTGTGCGTATCACGGTTATGGCAGTACAAACAACGCAAGGGGCAGCCCTGCATAAAGATGACAAAGCGTATGCCTGGTCCATCCACTGTGCCAAACGACTCAACAGAATGTATCCTGCCTGTAATGGTTTTTTGCAAAGCGTACGCCCCCCTTATATGCCCTAAATTTATCAATATTATTATGTATTATACGATAAATTGCCTGTACATTCAAGACGTATAGAAAATTATACCTATTTTTCCGAAACATCAAACAGCATTTGCGAAATTATGCTCAATATTTCAATGCGCCAACGATAATAGGTTGATCGACTTATATTGAGCCGTTCCATCACGTCCTCGTCTGGTAAATAGCCCTCTTGCTTGAAATATTTTAGTGCAAGCATCGGATGCCCACGATGACCGTTTGTCAGCTGTAGTGCCTCCTCAATGCGGATAACGTCAAACAGTGTTTTGTGAAGTGTTGCCTCTCTTCCTAAAATATAGCGTTCTCGCACGTCATCACGGCATACCTTCGATGCGCTTTGTGCATAAAACACCACTGACTTTGAACGCTCTGGTGGTTGCAACAGGCCTTTCTTAAGTAGTGCAATTTCTTTTTTGCTTTGTTTAATATTGAGCTTGAGCTTAGGATATAAATACAAGAGTTGTTCTGTCTTTTTCAAGTATTGTTGCGATATATTATTCATGTTTGACATAAGACACCCCCTTCAAAGTGTTTTTTACACAATGCCCAAACATACAATAAAATTTACTATCCCCCAAACGTTCCCCCCATATACAGCCATGGCACGGGGACAAATCCGCTAGCTTTTTGGAGGTGTTTTCAGGCACCGTAATCTTTTTTTGTTTGTTTTTATGTACATCCTGTGCGCTCATCAAACCATATTCTACCAATACACTCCATACATTTTTTTCGCTCATTGATAAGGCTTTTGCCATGCGACGCACGCCCTTGCGGTGCAGTCCAAAATGACCTACCAGCGTCATCATTCCTTGCTCTGAAATACGTTTTACTTTTTCCATATTTATCTCTCCCCCATTTTAATTTGCTTTTTCAAATGCCGTTTTAAAGTACCATTGTGCATATGCCAGCAAGCATTCCTCGTGAAGCAAGCCACCTCGCATGCGGTAAATAAGCTCTCGTGGGTATATTTCGGTTCGGCACACCATACAAATACTTATGTGCTTTACATCCTGCGGGTCTCTATAGCCGTTTATAAATTGATCCATACTGTTACCCTTCCCCCGTATTATGCCAGTGTGTTATCCATCATCAGCATTGCCGCGTCTACACCCAATGCGCTTGCTATTCGCTTTAATACAATGACCCCAACGTTTTGTTTAATGTTATTTTCTATTTGACTAATATAAGCCTGCGTAACAGAAGCCCGTCTTGCCAACACCCTTTGCGTCATGCGCTTTTGCATCCTTATTTCACGTAAATTCAATATTATTCCCTCCTTCTTACACAACTTTTTTATCATCTGTGCTAAGTATACTGCTTCACACACCGTTTCCTCAATCCAACATCCACTTACCATTTACTGTACATTGACATCCTGCGCTATATTTCAACATCTTTTGTAACT
>JACMMQ010000310.1 GCA_014378955.1 Clostridia bacterium | reverse complement strand
TAGCATCAACAGACTTTTTTGATATGCTCAAGCAATCAGACGTCTTTCCAACCACCTCGCAGATATCGCCTGCGGCATTTGAACAAGCATTTCGTGAGGAATTACAGACACATGAAACGCTCATAGTGGTCACCCTTTCAAGCAAGGGCAGTGGCACCTATCAATCCGCATGCATTGCAAGGGACTTGGTTTTGGAAGATATGCCAGAAGCAGACATTGTGCTCATTGATAGTCTTTCCTTTTGCAGTGGCTATGGCATGATCGTTGTGGAAGCGGCGCAAATGTTAAAGGATGGGTGTACAAAGCAAGAGATCATTGATCACATAACGAACAGCTGTGCAAACCTTGAAATTTATATATTGGCAGATACGTTAGAATATTTAAAAAAAGGCGGCAGAGTGTCCAACATTGCGGCGTTAATTGGTGGTATGCTCAACATTCGTCCCATTTTAACGGTGCGTGATGGCATGGTCGCATCAAAAGGGAAATTAAGGGGCAATAAAAATATCATGCCTCGCTTTATTGAAGAAATTCAGCAAGATGGCTATGATTTTTCAAACACCATTCTTGTAATTGCACATGGTGCAGCGCCAGAAAAAGCAGCGGAGTTTAAACAACTCGCACAACTGCACTTAAAGCCAAAGGGCTTTTACGAAGCGGAGTTAGGCTGTGTCATAGGTGCACATACAGGCCCGGGGGTCATGGCGGCGTTTTTTGTAAAGACAACATAAATTCTAGGATATAGTGATTATCACTATATCCTTTTTACATATTTTGCACTTTTTTGGGAATATTAGTGCGGTATCACTTTATTTTACAAACTTTGTTAAAAATTTCATAATATTTTCTGTAAGCACTTGAAATTATTGGCAATTTCGTGTAAAATAGATAAGGTTGCAGTGTTGCAATAGAACGTTGAGTTTAGGTTATTTCAACCAAATGGTTGTGAAATTCTTGGCGAAAGCCGAAATACAAGAATGAGGTGGATGGGTATGCTTAATAAAAAGACGATTGAAGACATCAAGGTTAAGGGCAAAAAGGTACTTGTACGTTGCGACTTTAACGTACCGTTGGATGCTGACAAAAACATCACGGATGAAAACCGTATTGTAGGTGCTATGCCTACTATTAAATATTTGATTGCACAAGGGGCAAAGGTTATTTTATGCTCCCATTTGGGTCGTCCAAAGGGCGAGTTCAATATGAAATACAGCTTAGCGCCTGTGGCTAAAAGATTGACAGAGCTTTTAGGCAAGCCTGTTGTGATGGCGGCTGATGTTGTAGGCGACAGTGCAAAGGCGGCTGTTTCAGCAATGCAGGATGGCGACGTGGTTTTACTTGAAAATGTACGTTTCCATAAAGAAGAAGAAAAGAACGATAGAGCGTTCTCTAAGCAATTGGCTGATTTAGCGGATGTGTTTGTGAACGATGCATTCGGTACGGCACACAGAGCGCATGCATCCACTGCAGGGGTTGCAGAATTTTTACCAGCCGTGTGCGGTTACCTCATTCAAAAGGAAATGGATTTCATGGGCAAAGCGCTTGAAAATCCAGCAAGACCTTTTGTTGCAATTTTAGGCGGCGCAAAGGTTTCTGACAAAATTGGCGTGATTGAGAATTTGTTGGATAAGGTTGATTCCTTGCTCATCGGTGGTGGCATGGCGTACACCTTCTTAAAGGCAAAGGGCTATTCCATTGGCGACTCCATATGTGAATATGATAAATTAGATTTGGCTAAAAAGCTCATGGACATGGCGGCTGAAAAGGGTGTAGATTTATTATTGCCAGTGGGAAGCATCATTGCAAATGAATTCAAAGCAGATGCAGACTCACAATATGTGCCATCAGACGCAATGCCAGATGGTTGGAGTGGCATGGACATTGGTCCAATTACCGTTGAAAAATTTTCAAAGGTGATTTCAGCAGCGAAGACCATTATTTGGAACGGTCCTATGGGCGTGTTTGAATTCCCTAAATTTGCAGAAGGTACAAAAGCGATTGCTGAAGCAGTTGCAAAGGCAGATGCTATCACCATTATCGGTGGCGGTGATTCTGCGGCGGCAGTGGAGCAATTAGGCTTTGCAGATAGAATGACACACATTTCCACAGGCGGTGGCGCATCATTAGAATTTTTAGAAGGCAAGTTATTACCAGGCATTGAGTGCTTGTTGGATAAAAACAATCGCACCAAAATCATTGCAGGAAACTGGAAAATGAACAAAACACCTGATCAAGCCGTGCAATTGATCAATGAACTCAAACCATTGGTACAAGGCACAAGTGCAG
>JACMMQ010000309.1 GCA_014378955.1 Clostridia bacterium | reverse complement strand
TTGAACCTGGCAATTTTTTGAAAAAAATTGAGTAAAACTTTAGTTGTTTAAATCAATCACATTAAAGTTTTTGTCCCCTTTTTTCAAAAAGGGGCGGGTGTGGGCAGCGCCCACTTTGTTTTAGAGCTTGTCTAACGCTTGCGCTAAATCTTCGATTAAATCTTGTGCATCCTCTATGCCGATGGAAAGACGTATTTGTTCGGGACTTACGCCTGCCTTGATTAAGTCCTCCTCACCCAATTGTGAATGTGTGGTGCTAGCAGGATGAATGACAAGCGATTTTGCATCTGCAACGTTTGCGCATAGGATAAATAGCTGCACCTCATTGATGAACTTTTTAGCGGCTTCAATACCGCCCTTGACACCAAATGAGAAAATAGCACCTGCACCGTTTGGAAAGTATTTTTGTGAGAGTGCATAATATTTGTTATCTGGTAGGCTTGGGTAATTGACCCATGCTACATTCGGATGGTTGGATAAAAATGCTGCAACCTTTTTTGCGTTTTCTACATGTCGCTCAACACGCAAGGAAAGTGTTTCAAGCCCTTGTATAAACATGAAGGAATTAAACGGACTAAGTGCCGCGCCGGTGTCTCTTAATAAAGAAACCCTTGCTTTGATAATGTATGCCAAATTGCCAACCGCTTCGGTATACACCAAGCCATGGTAGCTAGGGTCTGGTGTGGTAAGCCCTTTGAATTTATCACTTGCAGCCCAATCAAATTTGCCAGAATCAACGATAACGCCACCAAGCGTTGTGCCGTGTCCGCCTATATATTTCGTAGCGGAATGCACCACGATATCAGCACCATATTCAATCGGACGAATGAGATAAGGCGTGCCAAAGGTATTGTCCACAATCAATGGGATTTGATGGTCGTGGGCAATTTTAGCGATCGCTTCTATGTCTACTAAATTGGTGCTAGGGTTGCCGATTGTTTCAATGTATAACGCCTTGGTTTTTGAGGTGATTGCCTTAGCGAAGTTGGACGGATCATCTGAGTCCACCAAAATGCATTTGATGCCCTGCTTAGGCAGTGTGTGCGAAAACAGGTTGTAGGTACCGCCATAAAGCGTAGCGGCGGAAACTATTTCATCGCCCATTTCAGCGATGTTTTGAATGGCATAAGTAATTGCGGCAGAGCCTGAAGCAACGGCTAAAGCAGCAACGCCACCTTCAAGTGCAGCAATGCGTTTTTCAAAAACATCGGTGGTAGGATTCATCAAGCGTGTGTAAATATTACCAAATTGCTTTAAGGCAAATAAATCAGCAGCGTGTGAGGTGTTTTCAAATTCATAAGCACTGGTTTGATAAATTGGCACGGCGACAGAATGGGTCGTAGGGTCAGGCTTCCAGCCTGCATGTACCTGTAAGGTGTTAAAGCGCAATTTTTTTTCAGACATCATAACATCCTCCTAAATTAAATTATAGTATTCCAAGTGGTTTAGTATGATATTAACGCTTTTGCGAAATTTTGTCAAGCGTTTTTATAAATTTATTCATTATAACATATTTCACGCCTTATGTAAAAGACTAAATTTTACTAAAATCATGCGTGTAGTGAAGTGTTAAAGTGTACAGGATGGTAAATATTTCATAGGCATGTTTGATTTGTATTTGAAATATATATAAATTATGGTATAATGGTTGCAAGCGTTTATTTTACGCTATTCGTTTTTTCACTGGGAGGTAACACAATGAACCGTGTAAACAGACTTCGTCATAATATGAAGCTTCCGAAAAAGAAATTGACGACCATTTTACTTTTGGTGATAGCAGTGGTTGGCGTTTTTGCGGGTATCTTATTTAGCTATATAGAAAATTCTACGCCGCTCGAGCTTTCGGAATATAAAATGAATTTTTCATCATTCTTATTTTATAACGATCCAGCGACCAATAAGCCACTGCCACTAGAAACCTTGTATGGAGAAGAAAATCGTGTGTGGGTGGATATCAAGGACGTGCCCAAGGATTTGCAGGACGCTTTTGTAGACATTGAGGATGAACGTTTTTATGAACACACGGGTGTTGATGCGAAACGCTCGTTTGGTGCCGTTATCAATTTTGTGGTCAAGGGTAAAACATCATACGGCGGTAGTACCATCACGCAACAGCTCATTAAAAACCTCACTGGCAATAAGGATGCAAAGGTAGAGCGTAAAATTCAAGAAATGTGGAGTGCTTTGCAATTTGAACGCAAGTATACCAAAGAACAAATTTTAGAATTATATTTAAATACAATCTATTTATCACAAGGCTGTAATGGCGTGAAGTCGGCAGCTCGTGTGTATTTTGACAAGGATGTATCGCAATTAACGCTGGCAGAATGCGCTTCAATTGCAGGCATTACACAATATCCAACGCATTATGACCCATTGGTCAATCCCAAAAACAATAAAAATAAGCAAGAGCTTGTACTTAAAAAGATGTATGAATTAGGCGATATTTCAGAGGCTGAATATAAAAAAGCCATTGCTGAAAAAATGGTTTTCAAAAAAGGTTTGCAGGCAGAGAACATGAGCAAGCATTCCTATTTTGTTGATCAGGTTATTACAGATGTTATCAGAGATTTACAAATCACCAAGGGATATTCAAAAACCTTGGCAACAAAAATGGTGTATAATGGTGGACTCAAAATATACACCACGGTTGACCTGAAGGTACAATCTTCCATGGAGGGTGTGTTTAAAAATATTAAAAACTTCCCGAAAGCGACGGGGAAGATATTGCCACAAGCTGCAATGATTGTCATGGACGCACAAACGGGACAAATAAAAGGGGTGGTCGGCGGACGTGGTGAAAAGACGGGGGAACGGGTACTCAACCGTGCGACCCAAACCTTGCGCCAACCAGGCTCAGCCATTAAACCAATCGCTGTTTACGCCCCTGCGATTGAATTTGGCTTGATGACACCTAACACCGTCGTAGATGATTCTCCTGTATCCTTTGGTAATTGGTCTCCTAAAAACTGGTACAATGATTTTAGAGGCCCCATGACCATACGTGCTGCGCTGGACATCTCTTGTAATGTCATAGCAAGCAAGGTGCTTCAAAAAGTGGGTGTCAACCAATCGTTTAATTTCATGCAAAACAATATGAAAATTTCAAGCCTTGTAGATAAAGAATTGGGTGCTGATGGAAAGGTATATTCTGACAAGTCCATCCCGTCCTTGGCATTGGGCGGCTTGACGCATGGTGTTTCCGTGCTCGATATGACCGCTGCGTACGTACCTTTTTTAAACCGTGGCATTTACACACAGCCTTATACCTATACAAAGGTAGAGGATAGAAGCGGTAAAGTGCTTTTAGAAAACAAGAAAAAATCAAGCATTGCGATGAGTGAGCAAACGGCAAATTCGTTGTCCATGATGCTACAAAGTGTATGCACTGGTGGTGGCGTTGGGAGCCCGGCACGCCTTTCGAGTGGGATGGGGACGGCTGGCAAAACAGGTACGACTTCTGAAGATTTTGATCGTTGGTTTGTGGGATATACGCCCTATTATGTTGGGGGCGTTTGGTTCGGTTATGATGATCCAAAGACGGTCGTTGCACCAGGTATCAACCCTGCGATTGTTTTATGGAAAGCGTCCATGGAAAAAATGCACGAGTCATTGCCTGTTAAGTCATTCCCAAATTCACCTCAGATGGTTAAGGTGAATATATGCAAGGAAAGTAATAAATTAGCCACTGAAACCTGTCCTTTAGAATTGGTTGAGAGTAGAACGTTGCGTTCAGGTGCAGAGCCTAAGGATTTCTGTGATGTGCATGCACCAAAACCGATCATCCCCCCAGAGGTTGTTGAAGTGGCACAGCCCACGCAAACACCAGTGGTTGAAACACCGCCACCACAACCGACACCCGTTAAACCGACAAAAGCGCCTGTGACAAGCACAATCCCTGCAAGCACAAAAGCGCCAGCAATTGTTGTCAACCCGAATGAAACACCCATCCCAGA
>JACMMQ010000308.1 GCA_014378955.1 Clostridia bacterium | reverse complement strand
TCTGCGGACGACAACAAAGGGCGCTGCCCTTTTGAAACCCGCAATTTTTTGAAAAAAATTAAGTAAAACTTTATTATAAAACCCCCTATTAAAGTTTTTGTCCCCTTTTTTCAAAAAGGGGCGGGCGATGACCACGCCACCTTCGTGGCTATGAATGCAAAAAACGCATTCATTTGGTCGAACAGAAGAAATATTGCTACGCAATATAAAGGGCAGCGCCCACCGTATCCATTCAGAATCGAGGTGCAAAATGAAGCCACATGATATTGAGATGAGAAGCTTTGAAATGATTAGCGAATTATTGGGTGATCGGGTGCTGGATGAACAGCAAGCGCCGATTATCAAGCGTGTTATCCACACTACGGCAGATTTTGATTATGTGAATAACTTGAAATTTAGTGCTGGTGCGGTTGATAAAGCGATTACTGCTTTGAAGGCAGGGACAAGTATTTTCACGGACACCAACATGGCGGCGTCAGGCATCAACAAGCCTACCCTGCACAAATTCGGTGGACAAGTGTACTGTTTTATGGCGGATGCCGACGTCGCACAGGCGGCAAAGGAAAAACAATCCACAAGAGCGGTGGCTTGTGTGGATAAAGCTGTGGATAACCCATGCATTGGTGTGTATATCATAGGCAATGCGCCGACGGCGTTGATGAGATTGTGCGAGCTCATCGACCAGGGTAGGGTAAGCCCTGCTTTGGTGGTGGGCGTGCCTGTGGGCTTTGTGAATGTCGTGGAGTGCAAGGAAATGCTCATGCAACGAGCGGTGCCGTACATTGTGGCACAGGGCAGAAAAGGTGGGAGCAATGTGGCGGCGGCGATTGCAAATGCACTGCTTTACATCGCTATCGGAGATGAACGGCAATGTTAGACAGTGTGGTAATCGCAGGGAAAAGCTATCGCAAGGGCTATACCACAGGCTCGTGTGCGGCGGCGGCCGCCAAAGCGGCGACATGTATGCTTTTAAAGCATGCGCGCATTGAGCATATTACAATAGATACGCCAGCAGGCATTGTATTGACATTACCCATTTCAGATGTATGCATACAAGAACATGCGGTGACCTGTGCGGTCATAAAGGATGGGGGCGACGACCCCGATGTGACCACGGGGCTTAAAATATTCGTCCGTGCGTCAAAAATTCAGACAGCAGAAGTCATTATTTCAGCAGGCGAGGGCATCGGCACGGTCACACAAAAGGGCTTATTGGTAGCGGTGGGCGAGCCAGCGATTAACCCAGTGCCACGGCAAATGATTTTGCAATCGGTCAAGTCAGTGCTCCCAGCAGGACAGGGCGTACAGCTGCATTTTTGGGTGCCGAATGGCGAGGAGGTTGCAAGGCTGACGTACAACCCACGGCTAGGGATATTGGGCGGTATTTCAATATTAGGCACAAAGGGCATTGTAGAACCAATGTCGGAGGATGCTTGGAAGCAATCGCTAGCGCTTGCACTTTCGCAATTGGCAGCGAATGGCGTAAAAAAGGCAATATTCGTGTTTGGCAATTACGGGGAGGATTATGTCAAGGCACACATGGACGTCCCCCCTCAATATATGATTAAAATGAGCAACTTTGTAGGGTTTATGTTGGACAAGGCGGTAGAGTTAAGGTTTGAGCAGGTGCTGATTGTGGGACATTTGGGCAAGCTGGTCAAGCTGGCTGGCGGTATTTTCCATACACACAGCAGAATGGCGGATGCACGCATGGAAATATTGGTGGCACATGCGGCGTTGTGTGGTGCGAGCGGTGAAACGGTTCGGCATGTTTTTGCGTGTAAGACTACGCAGGGGGCGGTTGAGGTGTTAAATCAAGCGGGATTGACCGAGGTGCTACCACAGATTGTGCGAGTTGCGGCAGAAAAAGCATCGCAATATACCTTTAATAAGCTGAAAGTTGGCTGTATTTTGGTTTCAGAAAGTGGACAACCGCCCATCATAGAGCAAAACGCACAAGAAATGCTAGCACAATGGGTTTGTTAAAATAATTGCAATCCGCCTTCGGCGGTTGCATCAAATCTAACCTCTAACCTCAGAATTTTTAATTGGAGTTGAAATCATGCAAAAATCCATCCGAATTATTGGCGTAGGACCAGGACGCACGTCACTCATTTGTCCTGAAGCCATGGCGGTAATTGAAAAATGTGACCTCCTCATTGGCGGTCAACGCAACCTACAACCATTCAACCACCTAAACAAAAAAACCATGGTCATAGACGGACAGCTCGACAAGGTATGTGAACACATTGACAGCACCAACGAAAAAATAGCAGTGCTAGCCTCAGGCGACCCCAACATTTTTAGCATCACCGAGGTGCTCAAAAGAAAGCTGCCACACATCACGTTTGACATCCTCCCAGGTGTGAGCGCACTACAATATTTTTGTGCGAAAATCCCACGCAAATGGAATGATTTAAAGCTAGTGTCCTGTCACGGCAAAGCAGTAGAAAACGTATTATCCGCCTTGATGGAAGAGCGTAATATCATGGTGTGGACAGGCGGTGGCGTGACCCCGACCGCCGTATGCCAAGCGTTGGTTGCAAATGGCATTGGTGCGAAGGTCACAATTGGTGAAAATCTTTCCTATGAAAATGAACGCATTGTCAGTGGCACACCCGAGGAAATGGCAACGCTTGCATTTTCAGGGTTTGCATTACTATTAATAGAAGTAATACCGAATGAACATGCGTGGCAAGCGGTCACCACAGGCATTCCAGACCATTTATTTATCCGTGGCAAAGCACCCATGACCAAGCAAGAGGTGCGTGCGATTTCGCTATCCAAGCTCATGCTCAAATTCGATAGCTTGGTGTGGGACATTGGCGCAGGCACTGGCTCGGTGGCGATAGAATGTGGCTTGCAAGCCAAACGTGGACAGGTGTATGCGATTGAGCGAAATATGGAGGCAGTTGAACTCATCACACAAAACAAGCGAAAATTCGGCGCCTATAACGTGAACATCATCACAGGCATCGCACCAGAATGTTTAAAAGATTTGCCACAACCAGATTGTGTCTTTATAGGCGGTAGCGGCGGTAATATGCACGCACTGTTGGCAATGCTTGACCATCATGTGCGTGTGGTGGTGAATACCGTGACGATACAGTCCACCTATGAGGCAGTAACCGCAATGGAAAGCTTAGGGTTTGACAATATAGACATTGTACAGGCAGCCATTTCAATCGGCAAGGCGGTAGGGGGCAAGCACTTAATGCAGGCACAAAACCCGATTTATATTATAAGCGGAGATA
>JACMMQ010000307.1 GCA_014378955.1 Clostridia bacterium | reverse complement strand
TACTAAACACTGTCGTCAACTTAACCAGCGTTTTTCGTAGGGGCAGGCCTTGTGTCTGCCCAAATGCACTAAATTCGGGCGGACATAAAGCCCGCCCCTACGGTAAATATGTATGTAATTTCTCTTAAGTTGACGACAGTGATTTACTAAATCCATTCAACCCTCCGCACCCAATATCGCCACATATTGCTGAAACAGCCCAAAAGCATTTTTGTTCCACTGCAATATATTTTGCACATACCCTATCGCATCCGCATTATACCGTCCTGCTATTTTTTGCCATGCCATGAGCTCATACACGCCGTTGCTATCCACGTCTACGGGATACAGACCGCTGATTGCGTTGACAAAGCCACTAATTGGTGCTTTCAGCTTGCCATTTGCATCGTATATTTCGTTTAAATATTGCGAACCCTTCAGCGAAATGTCGATGACGTACTGCTGTTTGTTTTTATCGCTCACCACGAGCACCTTGTAGTTGTTCTGGTAGGTGATGGTGTAGGTATAGTGCTCACTAAATGCCTCCGAATCGAACAACAGGCGTGGAAGGTTATACACAAACGCGTAGGCATAGTCGTACGTGAATGCACCACTGCCACCCGAATCAATTCGGATTAAAATATCCGCTACGCCATTGCCTGTGAAATCACCGAGGAATAGTGTTGGGTTATAGCCTGCATTTTGCTTGAGCGGTTGGGATGTTATACGCCCTGTGCCACCATCCTGTACCACCAAGGTGATGTTTTGGATAAATGGGCTATCTGGTGTTCTTTGACCTGTCAAATAAATATTGTCTGGTATTTTATCGCCCGTAACGTCCGCCCGAGCAAAGGCGACCACGAATGGGTTTGTTGCTGTGACATGATTATATGTATCCATTTTTGCATACCCCCTATTACGATATTTTATCGTTGTAATATTATATGCAAGAAGGGGGGCGTATGTGCGTATGATTAAAATTTCATAAGCACGGGCGGATAAATCCTGTCGTAAATGTTTAAAAAAGGACGATGGCTATTTTCGCGCCATCGTCCTAAATATAACAAATGCTTACAATGCCTTTTTCAATACCTCTACCTTGTCTAATTTTTCCCAAGGCAGGTCTAAATCACTGCGTCCAAAATGTCCATATGCCGCTGTTTGCTTGTAAATGGGGCGGCGTAAATCCAAGTGATTGATAATCTCTGTAGGGCGTAGGTCAAAATTTTCCGAAACGAGCTGTGCAATCTTTTCCTCGGCAATAACCGCTGTACCAAAGGTGTCCACACGCACAGACACAGGCTTTGCCACGCCGATTGCGTATGCGAGCTGCACTTCACATTTGGTTGCCAAGCCCGCTGCAACTATATTTTTGGCTACATAACGAGCCGCATAAGCCGCTGAACGATCGACCTTCGTTGGATCCTTGCCAGAAAAAGCGCCACCGCCATGACGTGCATAGCCGCCGTAAGTGTCTACTATAATTTTACGTCCAGTCAGTCCAGCATCGCCCTGAGGGCCACCCACAACAAATCGACCGGTCGGATTGATGTAATATTTCGTGTCTGCATCTAACAGCTCCGCTGGTAACACAGGCTTAATAACGAATTCTAAAATGTCCTTTTCAAGCGTTGCATGGTCAACCTCTTCGTCGTGCTGTGTAGAAAGCACCACCGCATCAATACGAACTGGCTTGTCCCCTTCATATTCGACCGTTACTTGCGATTTGCCGTCCGGTCTTAAATAGGTTAATAGCCCAAGCTTTCTAACCTCTGCTAATTTGCGTGTAAGCTTGTGTGCCAAGGAAATTGGCATTGGCATATATTCAGGTGTTTCGTCACACGCGTACCCAAACATCATGCCCTGGTCGCCTGCGCCATTTTCTACAACGCCCGTTTCAAGCATTTCGCCTGTTTTGGTTTCCAATGCGTGGTCAACCCCCATCGCAATGTCAGGGGACTGCCCATGAATAGCAACCAAAACCGAGCAGGTGTCGCCGTCAAAGCCGAACTTTGCACGGTCATAGCCAATTTCCTTCACGGTTGTGCGTACCAATTCTTGAATGTCTACATAACAGGTGGTGGTGATTTCCCCTGCCAATAGTACAAGCCCTGTGGTACAGCTCGTTTCACACGCCACACGTGCCATTGGGTCACGTGCCAAAATGGCATCTAACACGGCGTCTGATATTTGGTCACAAATCTTATCTGGGTGACCTTCTGTCACTGATTCTGATGTAAATAATTTTTTCATTTTAAACCCTCCATTTTGTTGAAAATACTGTGGGCGCTGCCCACGCCCGCCCCTTTTTTGAAAAAAAGGGGACAAAAAACTTTAGTTGGGGATTTTTAAAATTATTGTAAGTAAACAATAAAGTTTTAATCAATTTTTTTCAAAAAATTGCGGGGTCAAGGGGCAGAGCCCTTGTCGTTGTCCGCAGGCAACGAAACCCAAACACTTAATACTAATCTTAGAATAAAACATAACCAGCAGAGGGAGGCAAAACGCGAGTAAGCGTTTTGAAACACCGACCGACAGATGGTTATGATTTTAATCAGCATGCCGTTCAAAGCGGTGTAGGGAATTGGCCCAAGAACATCCATGACAACCGTTCCGAAACTTTTGATCTTCGCCATGGCGGCTTGGCCGTGCTCCGGCTGTCCGCTGTGACAC
>JACMMQ010000037.1 GCA_014378955.1 Clostridia bacterium | reverse complement strand
ATTTTTGAAAATATTAATAGGTCTATCAACCATCCTCACAATAGGTGCATTGCTTTGGATTGTTACCTATGTTGCGGTGCGTGGTTTTTCGGGCTTTGACAGCACCTTTTGGGAAGAAATATCACCCATGATTGTTACCACGCTGCTGATGATTTTTTTAAGCTTAGTGATTTCCGTTCCAATAGGCATCGCTGCGGCAATTTACTTAAATGAATATGCAAAAAATGGCAAAATTATGGAAGTGATACGTTTTTCCATCGAGACACTTTCGGGCATTCCATCCATTATTTATGGGTTGTTCGGCATGATATTCTTTGTTACATTTCTAAAAATGGGTTTTTCAATTCTAGCAGGTACATTGACATTATGCATTATGGTGCTCCCCACCGTCATCAGAACCACCGAAGAATCGCTGAAGTCCGTGCAAGCAAGCTTTCGTGAGGGCTCCTTTGCACTGGGTGCAACAAAGCTCAGAACGGTGTTGCGTGTCGTGGTGCCATCAGCAATTTCTGGCATCATGACAGCGGTTGTGTTGTCAGTGGGTAGGATTGTGGGCGAAACGGCGGCTGTGTATTTGACAGCAGGTACCGTGGCACGAATGCCATCAAGCTTTACCGATTCAGGCAGAACTTTATCCGTGCATTTGTTTATTCTAGCAAAAGAGGCAATATCGTTTGAAAAGGCTTTTGCGACTGCGACTGTTTTGATTGTGATGATATTAATTATTAATTTAATAGCGAATTTTATTGGTGCGAGAGGTGAAGCGAAATGAATAAGTTTACAATTGAAAATTTGAATTTGTATTATGGAGGCTTTCAAGCACTTATTGATGTGCAAATGGACATCTTGCAAAAAGAAGTAACAGCCTTGATTGGTCCTTCGGGTTGTGGTAAGTCCACTTTTATTAAAACGTTGAACCGTATGAATGATTTGGTGGATAATTGCCATATAACAGGGAACATTCAATTAGATGGGGTAGATATTTACAGAAATTATGATATAATAGATTTACGTAAAAGGGTCGGTATGGTCTTTCAAAAGCCTAATTTATTCCCGATGAGTGTGTACGATAACATTGCATTTGGCCCACGTACGCATGGCATTAAAAAGAAGCAACAGCTTGATGAAATTGTGGAAAAGAGCTTGCAACAAGCGGCAATTTGGAACGAGGTCAAGGATCGTTTAAAAGGCAATGCCCTATCGTTATCGGGCGGACAACAACAACGTGTGTGCATCGCAAGGGCGATGGCAGTGGGTCCTGAGGTGTTGCTCATGGATGAGCCAACATCAGCTTTAGACCCGATTTCTACTTCGAAAATTGAGGACTTAATCAGTGACTTGAAAAAGCAATTTACCATTATCATCGTGACGCACAACATGGGGCAGGCAGGCAGAATATCAGACAAAACTGCTTTTTTCTTGAATGGCAAAGTCATTGAATTTGACACCACCAACGATATATTTTACAGGCCAAAAGATCAACGTACAGAGGATTACATCACAGGAAGATTTGGATAGGAGAGAAGTAAATGTCTAAACTTATCTACGCAGTGGATGATGAAATGCACATCAGAGAGCTTTTGATTTATAATATTGCTGATGCAGGGTATAAGGTACGAGCCTTTGCGAATGCAAAGGAATTTGAATTGGCATTGATGACGGCTTTGCCTGACCTTGTTATTTTAGATATTATGCTTCCAGAAAAAGACGGCTTGGAAATATGTCGTGAATTAAGAAGCAACATGCGTACGAAAAACATTCCCATTATCATGCTGACAGCCAAGGTTGAGGAAATTGACAAGATTGTCGGGTTGGAAATGGGCGGAGATGATTACGTTGCAAAGCCATTTTCGGTTAGAGAACTTATTACGCGTATTAAAACCTTGCTTAGAAGGATTGAACGAACGGAGCAAACAGAGCCGTATACAGTCATTCAATGCAAAGATATTAAGATAGATATACAAAAGCATGAGGTGTACAAAGAGACAGAGAAGCTTACTTTGACACGAAAAGAGTTTGAATTATTAAAAGCATTGATGAGCTCGGTGGACTATGTGTTGTCACGTGAGCTATTGCTTGATAAGATATGGGGCTATGAATATATGGGCGACACCCGTACGGTGGATGTACATATAAGACAGCTTCGCAAGCATTTGAAGGATGATCACGAATATTATATAGAAACTGTCCGGGGAATAGGCTATAAATTCAAAAGTTAGTAGGTGGGTATGTGCAGAAAAAAGTGTTTCTATCCTTTTTTGCATCTGTGTTAATTGTAATTGTTTTGGTGGCAATGATATCGTATTATATTGCTCGAAAAATATATGTTGCAGAATTAGAAAATTCATTATTTACGCAATGTGACTTAATAAGTAGCGATATTACCGATGAGCGTATTCAGTTACAATCATATGCAGATAAATACGGCAAAATTGCGCGAGCACGTGTCACCTTTTTAGATGCAAATGGTGCAGTTTTGGCAGATTCTCAAGAAAAAGCGAGCGAATTGCCCAACCACAGTGATCGACCTGAGGTAATTGATGCTCTCAAAAATGGAACTGGTACATCGTTGCGTTTTAGCACAACCATGCAAGGTTATTATAAGTATGTTGCAAAAAAAATACGTAGCGATTTAATTGTGCGTTTAGCAGTACCCTCGCAAATAATTCGCATTATTATGATGAAAATTATTTATACAATTATCTTAGCAGGCGTTTTATTGTTTATCTTAGCCATTTTACTTGCGCTATTGTTCACCAAAAGGATCGTGGAGCCCATTAAACAATTGACGAATTACGCAAAAGGTGTTACGCATTCAATTTATTTAAATGGCATGTCAGATGAAATATTAGAGCTTGGAGAGGCATTTACAGGCATGGTGGCACAATTAGATGAGACAATCAAGGATTATCACAAACGCAATGTGTGGTTTGAAACCACTATTAATAGTATGCCAGAAGGATTCATTGCGATTGATGAAAATCACTATATCATGCTCATTAATGATACCGCTAAGAAGATTTTTGAAATTGGCAATACAGCCGTAATTGGGCAAGACTTTTTTGTGATGACACGCAATATTCCACTCAAGGATATGGTGCAAAATGCACAACGCTCAGTAGAAATTAATGTCAAGCATCAGGTTTATAAAGCGATTTACTGTCCAATCAAGGATCTATCAGGGCATATTATTATCTTGCAGGACATTACATTGACCAAGCAATTTGAAGCGATGCGCAGTGAATTTGTGTCCAATGTCACGCATGAATTAAAAACGCCTCTTACCTCCATTCGTGGCTTTATAGAAACACTCAAAAATGGTGCTTTAAAGGATGAAAAGGTCGCAGGGCGATTTTTGGAAATCATTGACATTGAAGGGGAACGGCTACAGCTTTTAATCAATGACATATTGGTGCTTTCACACATTGAGAACAAAAAGCATGATGATAAGCTCTCGACATTTACGCTAGAGGACACAATTCAAGAGGTTGTGCAATTGCTTGATAACCATGCGCAGAGCAAGTCAGTCACGATTGTGACCCAGCCTACTCAAACAAAGGTATTTGCCAATCAAGACCGCATGAAGCAGTTATTTATCAACTTAGTGAGCAATGCGATTACCTACAATGTACACGGGGGACGGGTGGAGCTATCCAGCACGCATGACTCAAAGCGTGTTAACATTCGCATCCAAGACACAGGCATAGGCATTGCACAAGAGCATGTGGGGCGATTGTTTGAGCGGTTTTATCGTGTGGACAAAGGGCGTTCTCGTGAGGACGGTGGCACTGGGCTTGGACTTTCTATTGTTAAGCATATCGTTGAACTGTATGAGGGTGAAATTGTCGTACAAAGCCAACCACAAAAGGGCAGTACGTTTGAAATAACTTTGCCAATTATGGCTCAGGACGTTTGATATTAAATATTTTTGACATTGGAAAGGAAGATGGATATGACAAGAAATTCATTTGATACAGAATTAGATGCGTTGCATTTTGAGGTGGTGGAAATGGCTGCACACACCGAAAAAGCAATTGAACAGGCAATCGTAGCATTGAAAAATAACGACATGCTGTTGGCACAAAAAATTATTGATGGTGATGATTTACTGGACGACTTTGAAAAAGATATTGAACAAAAGTGTGTGCATATCATCGCAACAAAACAACCAGTGGCAAAGGATTTGCGCTTGGTGACGGCAATTTTGAAGATGATTACAGATTTAGAGCGTATGGCAGACCATGCCTCTGATATTTGCGAAATCATGTTGTCTTTATCAAAGGAATCACCAATTCAAATACCAGAAGAAATACCATTGATGGCAAGCATTGCCTCGGAAATGGTACGCAATGCAATCAATGCGTATGTGCATAAGGACATTGCACTAGCACATCATGTTATTGAACGGGATAAAGAAATCAATCGCTATTTTTATGCGGCAGTCGCCCATATTCAGGATATTATGAGGCAGGATGTACAAATGATTACACAGGCGACAAACGTGATTTTCATCGCCAAATACATTGAGCGCATCGGTGACCATGCAACAAATGTTGCAGAGTGGGCGATTTTTAATATTACTGGGATTCATGAGTAGGAACAGGGTGGGCGCTGCCCACACCCGCCCCTTTTTGAAAAAAGGGGACAAAAACTTTAGTTGGGGTTTTAAAATGAAGTTTTTGTCAATTTTTTTCAAAAAATTGCGGGTTTCAAAAGGGCAGCGCCCT
>JACMMQ010000306.1 GCA_014378955.1 Clostridia bacterium | reverse complement strand
TACTTCCGCGGTTCCACCCTAATTGGCAATTGCTTGCCCATCTTTTTACAAATCGGTTCACTCCTGAGTGCCTTTCATGCTTGACTGTCACTGGGCTTACACTATCCCCAATTCGCTTTTCACAGCAAAAACATTACTTTTCTCAATCATTGTGACATATTTTCAATTGCTACTATATTTTACGCATTAAGTAAGAATTTGTCAAGTGCGAATTAATAAATTCTAACCAACCCTGTTCATTCATACAATTATAAAGAACAGGGGGTTGAATAGCATGCAAAACGACTTAAAACACAGCATCCAAATAGCAGCACTGTATGTGGGTTCTATCGTAGGGGCTGGCTTTGCTTCGGGGCAGGAGGTTGGACGGTTTTTTATTGCAGTGCGTGGCAACGGTTTTTATGGTATTGTGGTCGCCACGGTGCTATTTATCCTTGCATCATGTGCTATTCTATTGCGTGTATATGATTTGAAGCTGTGCGGTAATCGATATTATACCGCTTTGTTTGGACATCGATTAGGGGCTGTGGCGGACGGTCTTTTACTGCTTTTTTTAATGCTCACCTTTTGTATCATGGCTGTGGGGAGTGGTGCATTATTTACGCAGCAATTTGCATTGGACGGACGCTTTGGCATCATCGCCTTGTTAGTGCCTGTCTTTTTTGTATTGGCATGCGAAATGAAAGGTTTTATGAACATTACCACCGTTATTACACCACTGATGGTGCTCGGTATATTTACATGCTCAATATTTGGCATACTCACGCAAATACAGCCAACCTTTGCAGGGATAACACAGCTTGCTTATGCGACCAATCATTGGTTACCGATGGCAATTTTTTACGTTAGTTATAATATGCTCATCACGGCACCCATTTTATCCAACCTGTCTTCTTATATAACGTCAAAAAAAGTTGCTGTTATGAGTGGTGTGATAGGCGGATGTGTCATAGGCGTGCTACTTTTGTGCATTCGAGGGGCTTTGCATTTCGTATGGGTGGATGCCAGTGCGTTGCCGTTACCTATGTTGAGCGTAGTGGGCAGATTGGGACAGCATTTTAGCTTATTATATGCAGTTACGCTATATTTAGCCATGTTTTGTGCGGCAACGGCGTGTGGCTTTACCGTTGTTGAGCAGTTAAGAACGCTATTCAAAATACATCGTGTGTGGTGTGCGGGACTTTTGTGCTTGCTTGTTATGCCTTTTTCACAGTTGGGTTTTCAGAACTTGGTGGGCAAGGGCTATGTGATTTTTGGCATTGCTGGGGTATGGATTTTAGCGAGTTATTTAATTGATGGACTTAATCTTATTCGCACGAAAACGTGAGATAATAAGAGATAATACATGGCTATATTGTCGTAAATCGTCTAATCGGGCGATTTTGACGGTTGAGTTTATACGGGAATTCCGCTAATATATACAAGTGCCTTACGAACTAACTCGTTCGGGGTGTAGCGCAGTTTGGTAGCGTATCTGGTTTGGGACCAGAGGGTCGCAGGTTCGAATCCTGTCACCCCGACCAATAGTTATGTGCTGGTGTAGCTCAATTGGCAGAGCAGCTGATTTGTAATCAGCAGGTCGCGGGTTCGAGTCCCATCACCAGCTCCAACTGTAAGGCACATCATATGGAGGGGTTCCCGAGTGGCCAAAGGGGGCAGACTGTAAATCTGTTATCTTCGATTTCGATGGTTCGAATCCATCTCCCTCCACCATTTATAAAAAATCACCCTTTTGGGTGTTTTTTTATGCAAAATTTTCGTGAGATAATGCAAAGCCTGAACCAAACAAATAATATCCAAAACATATCATTTTCTATTGACTCTTGAACTGCAAAGGTTAATGGCATAGAAAAGCAATTAGATGTGCCAGCAAGAATTGTACGCCTATTGATTTCGCATTGTTTGGACGTATAAAAATAGTAAATCACATTTCGTAAAAAGTTCAATAAAAAATGTGCCTGAATGCTTGACATTTGTCTTCAAATAGTTTAATATATATTTTGTTGTCCCTAGGCAACACATTTTGGCGGTATAGCTCAGCTGGCTAGAGCATACGGTTCATACCCGTAGAGTCGATGGTTCAAATCCATTTACCGCTACCAAAATGGCCCATTGGTCAAGCGGTTAAGACACCGCCCTTTCACGGCGATTACAGGGGTTCGAATCCCCTATGGGTCACCACATGGGAGCATAGCTCAGCTGGGAGAGCATCTGCCTTACAAGCAGAGGGTCATAGGTTCGAGCCCTATTGTTCCCACCATGTAGAAAGAAGCACTTTTTTGGAGTGCTTCTTTTTTTGCGTAGTTTGTGGAATTGCACTTTGAAATTAGTTGACAAATCAACTAAAATGCATTAGTATTATTTCGGGGTATTTTGTTTTGAAATTTCGTAAGTATAGCAAGATATACAAGTATACGGTTTTAACATTGTTCAAAAACTGAAAAGCTTGATAATATAAATATTATTTAGAAGAGGAATGATAATTTCATGGATATATTACAAAGGTTTAATCTGTCAGAAGAAATTCTGGACATTATAAAAAACAGCAAGGGCGTAGTTGTACCAAAAAATAAATCAGAGCTTTTCACCATGGCGTTTGGGAATGACCACAATGATTGCTTTGATGTTGGCTATGAGGTGAATGGGGAGCAAATTATTGAAGCGAATGTTGTACGGTGCAAAAATGGAGCAGCTGTCAATTACACGGATGACTATATGCGTCGACGTGACCCTGATTGTCTTATTGTGGCGGATGAAAATGACACAGACAAGCCAAGATACGACGATGTCTACAAGGAGGATTTTGCACCACTGAGAAATGCTACCTTTGAATGGTTAAAGCAACAGGCATTAATTGTGATGCCATTTATGGCTGGCGGTAAAGAATATGGCTATGAAGCCATTTTAATTGCACCAGTGAATGCCGCATTTTTTGCTTGCGGTCTTAGTGAGCTGCAGTATTTTGTGAACATTGATGAATACGAGGGAACGTTCAAGCCAAAGGCTGTCATATATCTTGCGCCGCCGTTTAGACATACACATTTTGCAGGCAAGCAGATTGTGGTGCATAACCGTTTGCATGAAATGCATGAGTTGTTTTCGTATAATCTTTATCCAGGGCCAAGTGCTAAAAAGGGCATCTATGGCGTTTTGTTAAACATAGGCGAAAGTGAAGGCTGGGTTACGGTTCACGCCTCAACGGTTAAGGTTATCACGCCATATGAAAATGAAATAGTCATTATGCACGAGGGTGCATCGGGTGGCGGAAAAAGTGAAATGATTGAAAATATTCACAGAGAACCGGACGGAAAAAGTGTAGTGGGTCAAAACCTTAAAACGAAAGAAAAGTTTTATATTCGACTAAAAGAGACGTGCGAGCTTAGACCGGTTACCGATGATATGGCGTTATGTCATCCTAAAATGCAGAATAATAGTAAAAAGCTAGTGGTAAAGGATGCAGAGGAAGGCTGGTTTTTAAGGCTTGACAATATAAAAAGCTACGGAACAGAGCCTTTTTATGAAAAAATGTGTACGCATCCGACAGAACCGCTTGTGTTTTTTAACATTCAAGGCGTGCCTAAGGCAACCTGTTTAATTTGGGAGCACACGCTTGATTCAGATGGCACACCATGCCCTAATCCGCGTGTTATTATGCCTCGCAGAATGATTCCAGACATCGTGAGTGAGCCTGTGGAGATTGATGTTAGAAGCTTTGGCGTTAGAACGCCACCGTGCAGTAAGGAAAATCCAAGCTATGGTATTTTAGGCATGTTCCACATTGTTCCACCAGCCCTTGCGTGGCTT
>JACMMQ010000305.1 GCA_014378955.1 Clostridia bacterium | reverse complement strand
CTTTTTGCGATAGAAAAAGAAAGTAAGGCTTGTACAGATAAAAAATTAAACTCAATCCTAATGGTTGTCGTCAACATAAACGAAAATAAAATCAATACCCCACGTAGGGGCAGGCTTTATGTCTGCCCAGCTTTGGTGCATTTGGGCAGACATAAAGCCTGCCCCTACAACCAAACCTAACTTCAATTGACGATATTATTTTCCTAATACCTAAAAAGATAGACCCAAAAATTGGGTCTATCGTCAAATGTTCTTATAAGCTTGCTTTTGCTTTTTCAACCAATGTTGTGAATGCTGCCATATCTGCAATTGCAATTTCTGAAAGCATTTTGCGGTTGATGTTGATTTCTGCTCTTTTCAAGCCGTTCATGAATCTGCTGTATGAAATACCGCTCATGCGACAAGCCGCACTGATACGTGTAATCCAAAGTCTTCTGAACTCTCTCTTTTTTTGCTTTCTACCAATGTAAGCATACACCAATGATTTCATCACTGCTTGATTAGCTACACGGAAGTTTTTGCTCTTTGCGCCTCTATATCCTTTTGCGAGCTTTAGCACTCTATTACGTCTTTTTCTTGTGTGCATCGCACCTTTTACTCTAGCCATTTAAAAGCCTCCTTTTCCTTCAATTCTCAATCCTATTTATAAGGAATCATTTTTTTGATTGTTGCTTCATTTGCAGAAGATAAATAACCAGTTTTTCTTAACTGTCTCTTGGTTTTCGTAGACTTTTTCGTTAAGATATGTCTTCTATATGCTTTGCTTCTTTTAACTTTGCCGCTTTTGGTAATGCTAAATCTTTTTGCCGCACCTTTATGTGTTTTGATTTTAGGCATAGTTGACACTCCTCTCTCATGATACTTTAAAGTATTAAAAATCCCAACAGGATGATTAAACGATTGTCTTTGGTGCAAAGAACATTGCCATGTTCTTGCCCTCTAGTTTAGGTAGTTTTTCGACCGTACCAGCATCGCCAACAAGCTCCACGACACGCTTTAACAGCTGATAACCTAATGAAGAATGATGTATTTCACGACCTCTGAATCTCACAGCAACCTTTACCTTATCGCCTGCATGCAGAAACTTAATCGCATTATTAACCTTTGTCATAAGGTCATGTTCATCAATGGTGGGCGAAAAGCGTACTTCCTTGATATTCACAACATGCTGGTTCTTTTTAGCTTCCTTTTCCTTCTTTGCAAGCTCAAATTTATACTTGCCATAATCTAAAATTTTACACACGGGTGGCGTAGCCTGTGGTGCAATTTTCACCAAATCCATGTTTTTAGAAAGCGCAAGCGCAAGCGCATCGTTTGAAGTCATGATGCCAAGCTGCGAACCATCGTGATCAACCACACGAATTTCCCTATCCCTAATTTCTTCATTAATCATTAATTCCTTGCTAATAACCGAACACCTCCGAATAATGTTTGTGTATATATGTGTACTATCTACCATTTCAAAAACAGCATAAAAAAAGTAGATAGCCGCAAAACTATCCACTCTAAATGTTTACACATTATTGACCCTACCGACTTTTGCCGCAAGGTGAGAAGCGGATAACTTCTGCTTTATTTTTACTCCCGTAACTATACCATAAAAAATGCTAAGTTGTCAAGCAATATTTATTAATTTTTTAGTAAATTCGCTTTTGATAATCTTTCCCGTACCGCAACGGTTAAAAAAGCGGCAAGCCCTGCTTTGCATAGATCAAATGGCAAAAACGGAATAACCCCCACGAATATTGCTTTTTTAAGCGTCAATTTTGCCACAAGCATTAACTGCAAGCCACCGAGCACATAAATGGCAATAACACCTATCATCATCGTCAGACATAAAAAAATAACCTTGAATCGCTTTTTATGAAGCTGTAAATAAAAAGCATCTGTTGACCACCCGATGATGTACGTGGCTATAATAAATCCAAATATGTAGCCACCTGTCGGCCCTGTCAACACGCCCAAGCCACCCTTGTAACCAGCAAATACTAGCAAACCAGCTGCACCTATTGCGACATATACGCACGTCGCTATCGTGCCTAATTTCCGCCCTAAAACCGCCCCCGTGATAAACACACCCATTACCTGCAAGGTAAATGGCACAGTTGAAAAAGAAAGCGGTATTGCTGGAATCAATGCCAAACAACAAATCAGTGCGGCAAATAATGCCGTTACTACGATCTCTCGAACTTTCATAAACATCCTCCTAAAATATGCAATGACGCTATTATAGAGCAAATGGTTTATATTGTCAACCTAAAATATTAAAAGTGGTTGACAATTAACCCAAGAAATGCAAAATAGTCAATAAGGGCATGTTTTCCAGTATGATATCTGCCAATTTTACATATTTTAATAACATTAACAAAAATAGTTGGAGGTTATTTATGGCAGATTTATTTGTAAATTTAGAAAACCAAAAAGTACCTATCGAACAATCACAAATAGACAAATATCAATTAAAAGCTGGTGACGTATCCCCTAACAGCCGTTATCATGTTGTGGATAAAAACGGCAATGAGCAAATGCATTCGCCCGATGAAAATAAGGTGAAGGACTTTGATTTAGATGAAATGCGGGATGATGGTATAAAACTTCAAACATCAGAAATTATTGATATCTCGTCAGGTGTAGATGCTGAAGTTGAAGCAACGCTCTAAGAACAAAAATATAGGAGGATTTAAAAATGACTGATAATGATATAAAAAACTCTTTTGAGGGCAGTGCAAAACGCATGAGCGGCGAAAATCAAACGATAAAAGCAACACTTACCCCCGAGGATTATAATGACCCCGCACTGCACAAAGACATCAACCCAAAAGGACCCATTGACTATAATGCAATTGAAAAATCACCTGCAATGGAGGATGTGCACAAATGGCAGCGGGAACACATCAAAACAGATGACCAATCAAAAGACGGCTATCCAATGAATGTCATCATTGACCCAGCTATGCGTGAAATGTACCAAGTTGTACACAACGCTGGCATGACCAATGTCTTTGATCGTTTTAGCCAACAACAACCAACGCAATGTAAATTTTGTATAGAAGGTCTGTCCTGTCAGCTGTGCGCCAACGGTCCATGTCGAATAAGCCCCAAATCACCAAGGGGTACGTGCGGTGTGGATGCGCACACAATGGTTGCACGAAATTTCATGTACAGGCATGTGACCATAGGCACATCGGCAAATATTTTTCATTGCCATCAAGCCGCACGAACACTCAAGGCAGCAGGCGAGCACCCCGAAAGTGGCTTGAAAATAAGGGACGGCGAAAAGCTTAAAAAATACGCTGAAATGGCTGGGCTGGACAGTGGAATGCCTGTTGATAAATTAGCAGGTGCATTTGCAGATTGGGTAATTGCAGATATCCATGCACCTTTTCATGCACCATCAAAATGTGTCGAAGCATTCGCACCGCAAATGCGTAAGGACTTATGGCGCAAGCTTGACCTATTTCCAGGCGGTGGTTACAGTGAGGTAGCGTATGCACAAACGCAGTGTATGACCAACTTCAACGCTGACCCAGTGGAATTCCTTTTACGCAGTGTAAGACTTGGCGTTGCCAATGAATATCAAGGGTTATTCCTTTTAAATATCATACAGGAAATTTTAATAGGCACGCAAACCATATGCATGAAAAAGCAGAACATGGGACTTTTAAAAGACAACATGGTCAACGTCATTGCAAATGGTCACATGCCACTCCTTTCCCATGTCGCCATAGACCTTGCTTCTACAGATGAATGGCAACAAAAAGCAAAGGATGCAGGTGCTGCGGGCATCCAAATCCTTGGGCATGTGTGCGAAGGACAGCAGCTGATGAATTACAGCGGTAGTCACGACCAAATGGGCTATGGCGGTCAAGAAGGCGAATGGCTGTCCGAGGAATACCTTTTGTCCACAGGCGTGATTGACCTGTTTATGTTTGACTATAATTGCACCATACCAACCTTGCCATTGTATGCGAAGAAATTCGGCACTAAATTGCTCAGCACCCATCCAGTGATCAAGCTACAAGGCACTGAAACACTTGACTTTATTCCTGAAAAAATGTCTGAGCAAGCGGGCAAAGCACTTGATAAAGCCTTAGAAGCCTTTAAAATCCGCAAGGCTGAAAATCGTGCCACCTATATCCCTCCGCATGTCTCGGAATGCATGGTGGGTTTTAGCACAGAATCCATTAAGGATGCATTAGGCGGTAGCTTCAAGCCATTGATCGATCAAATCGCAAATGGTAATATTAGAGGTATTGCAACGATTGTGGGCTGTACAACAGCACGTTTTGGTCAAGGTGGCAGTAACATCTTCAAAATCACAAAAGGGCTGATTGAAAATAACATTCTCGTGCTTTCAGGCGGTTGCACCTCAAGCGTCATGGAATATACGGGATTGACTAACCCAAAAGCCGCCGATGAAGCAGGCGAAGGGCTCAAAGCCGTCTGCAAGCAGTTAGGCATTCCACCTGTTTTGAATTTTGGTGCATGTGTAGACATTGGCAAAATGACACTGACGGCAAAGGAGCTCGCAGACGCCCTTGGCGTGGATACCAACAAACTGCCGCTGGTTATAGGTGCACCTGAGTATCTAGAGCAAAAAGCGGTCGCGGATGCGTGCACCGCCGTGGCACTAGGCTGGCTTGTGCATATCGCGCCAGTGCCCTCCATTACAGGCAGTGACCTCGTCGTCAAAACATTAACCGAAACGACCGAAACATTAGGTCTAGGCAAAGTGGTAGTGGAATTGGATGCGGTAAAAACAATACAAATTTATGTTGACCATATTGAAAAGAAGCGCAAAGAATTAGGGCTTAATTAATTTCAAAGGGGCTGTTGCAAAATGATTTTTAAAAATCATTCGCGACAGTCCCTTATATTTATGAAATTACATCATTGGCATACCTTGCATTGGTGGTTGCGCTGGTTGTTGTGGCATTTGTTGCATTGGTTGTTGCTGTTGCATTGGTTGTTGCTGTTGCATGTTGCCCATGCCGCCCATACCACTCATTGGCATCATACCCATCATTCCACCCATTCCGCCCATTCCGCCACCTTGTGAGCTTTGAGGTTGCATTTGGCTCATGCCATTAGATTGTTGCGCTTGCATATTCATGCCCATTTGTTGTTGCATTTGGTTGATTTGCATTTGCATTTCGTTCAAACGTTGCATCATCATTTTGCTTTGTTCTAATTGCATGTTCCCCATTTGTGCTTGCCCATTCATCCCTGTTCCGTTGTTTTGCATTTGCATATTGCCATTAGGGGTTTGCATATAAGCACTTCCACCATTATTTCCAGGCATAGTCATTTGATTCGTTTGCCCTTGTGCCGCTTGCTGATGTTGTGTATGGATTGAATTATTTGCACTAGGATTAATTACTGCTAATATTGCGACAGCAATAACGATCCCAATAAGTGAAAAAACCGATAATTTTAGCCAACCGTTGTTTTGCATTGTGAAGCCTCCATTTCCATTAATAGGTTTATTTTGTGTTTTCATTTCCAAGAAGAAATTATTTTTACCAAGATATTTTAGAAAACCTACGATTGCTGCACCTAATCCAACTATTAATAGTAGAATAAGTATTAACATGTATAATGAACCAAGATTCCCTAATAAAATGCTCATAGTACCCCTCCATCCCGTGCTACTTCATCCATACAATCGTAAGAAAAATTGTGCCTGCGATTATGAAAGGTAACATAAGGACTATCGTAGCTGTAGTTAAATAATGCATGGTTTTCAAGAATGAATTTGTACCTTCATGATGACTGTCATGACTTGAAGAATCATTTACAGTATTAGCCATTGCTTTATCCGTTTTGAGTTGCCGTATTAAATCTTGAATGGTGGCATTCTTAAGATGTTCAGATCCCATCATGTCACCCATGCTTTGACCCATCATTCCTTTTACAGCTTCACGTGGTTCACCATAGGATAGCCCAAGTGCAATGATGGTAATGAGCCCGAACAAAATGCTTAATTGCCAAAAGGGGAGCTTATTCTTATCTATCATTCGCTTCCCCCCCATTCAATCGTACAATCAATGCTACTATAATGCTAATAACAATAAGTGGTATTGTGATAGAGGACGCAAGAGCAATCAATGCGCCTAATTGACCATCTCCCTCTAACGTCATTGAAAGACCCATCAAGCTTTGCATTGAACCCATCATTCCAGCCATGTATTGCATAACTTCTTGTTCAGTAGGCCCAATGGTTAAGGTTGAAATGGTTATTGCTGTTGCCATAAAGAAGAAGACTGACGAAACAATCCAAACAAATACTTTAAAATATGGCTTTTGTAACATACTTGTCTCCTTCTAATGTGCTTATTTTAATGATTGAATAACAAATTTCTTAATTGGGGTTGTCTCTCTTTTCTTAACTACTAAAGCATGACTCTTAACATAGATATGCCAGATTACGCTACCAATAACAAAATAAGTCAATTTTTCATGAACAAAAAGAGCAAACGCTGCTGCAGCTTCATTGGTATCCATACATAGCCAAACAATTGCACCTGTTATAATGAATATAAGTGTAGTAATAAATGTAAATATTTGATACCCACTGCGCCCAATGATAAACCAGGGTAGCCTTCTATCATCACGTTTGACTGCTCTCATCACTTCGTATCCTATGGCAATTACTGTTAATATGACATATATTGCTGCAAAAACTCTATGGATATAATCTGCCGTTGCTATATCATAATTAAGTATCCAACCGTATTTCGCACCAACCATCGATAG
>JACMMQ010000304.1 GCA_014378955.1 Clostridia bacterium | reverse complement strand
TGGAAGAACTATGTCAAAAATGTAGTTATCGACTAAGGTTTAATAAATAAACCTACACCATTTTACTCATTTCCCTTTTCAATCGACTAATGATACGCTTTTCTAAGCGTGATATGTACGACTGTGAAATGCCCAGCATATCTGCCACTTCCTTTTGTGTCTTTTCAATGCCACTTCCAAGACCAAAGCGCAGCTCCATGATGCGCTTTTCACGTGCGGTTAGCTTGTGAATGGCTAGCCCCAAAAGCTCTTTATCCACTTCCTCCTCGATATTTTTGCCTATCAAATCACCGTCTGTACCGAGTAAATCGGACAGTGCCATTTCGTTACCATCCCAATCGGTATTAAGCGGTTCGTCGATGGATATTTCCACACGAGAGGCGTTATTTTTACGCAAATGCATGAGAATTTCATTTTCAATACAGCGTGATGCATAAGTTGCAAGCTTGATATTTTTCTCTGGATTAAAGGTATTGATTGCCTTGATAAGCCCAATAGTGCCAATGGAAATCAAATCCTCCATCCCTACCCCTGTGCTTTCAAATTTTCGGGCGATGTACACCACCAGCCTTAAATTGCGTTCAATGAGCGTTTGCTTTGCACTGTAATTATTATCCGTCAAGCTTCGCAAAAGCTTTCCTTCCTCCTCCGAGGTAAGCGGAGGGGGCAACGCCTCACTGCCACATATGTAATGTATTTCTGATGGTTGTTTGATTAACCGTATGCGTAAATAATGTATGTAGCTTTTAAATTCCTTTAGTAATAGCACCAAATGGAACATGTTAAACACTCCCTTGTTCTGTTGCATGTATTTCATTCTTGACCATAATTTCAGGATGAAGCAACGCAAAATATTGTTTGTCTTTTGATAATGATTTTAAATACACGGCAACGACAATTTCTCCCAAATCGTTGTTTGCAACAGTTGCGCGGTCTGGCTTAAACCCAACCAGCAGCCCATTTTGTTGCCCTAAGGAAGCAAACGGGATGAGCCTCATTCTACCTGTCCAACCATCCTGTGCGGCGGCGGTAGACAACACCTGCATCGGGTCAGAGGGCAGGTTGAATATTTCATTCACCGCTTTTGGCAGTAGCGGTGCGATTGCTTTATACTCTGCGACCACCACAGGCAAGCCACTCATGGGGTCGTACAAGGAATTACCCGTGTCCATCAAAGCATCAAGCGTAATGGTTTTATCACCCACCGTAAGCGTGAGCGGATGGATGAGCTGTCTGCGGTTTGCGATGCGCCGATAAAGATGCCAACCCACCGAAATGACAATATATGCCGCCGCTGTCGAAATAAGCAACAGCTTCCAAGGTAGATTGATATAAATGACCCCGTTGCTTAATAGTGCCCCTAAATAAGCACCGACATTGGTAAAGTAAAACAACGCCAAAGCTGCTCCACCAAACGTAAATGACACCATATAAAAAAGCAAGAGTAGGGTAAAAAAAGCCTTCACCCGATCTATTTTATATGCCACAGCAACCAACAGCATTGAAAACAGTAGCTTTGCTATGAGCGTGTAATATAGCTTCAGTGCTGGGAAAAATATTACCACTGCGTATATCGCCCCTAATGAAGCCCCAAATATTAGTCGCCAAATGTTCACCCGTTGACGCCCAATTTTAGCCGTTGTCCAAAGCAGTAAAAGGTTAATCACAAAATTGATCATAAATAAAACGTCCGCATACACAACTGGTTTCAATTTTGTTCCCCCCTTATTTGCGTTTAGCGGTGGTTCTGTCCCTATACTCTTATGGATATGCTTTTCCTTGGTTGTTTATGATGATTATACGACAAACGGCTTACAAAATTTGTCATAAATAACAAGGGGGTGGATAGAATTTTTCGACAAAAAGTGTGGGATACGGAGTGGGAACGAAGTGGGCGCTGCCCACGCCCCCCCTTTTTGAAAAAAGGGGACAAAAACTTTAATAGGGGTTCA
>JACMMQ010000303.1 GCA_014378955.1 Clostridia bacterium | reverse complement strand
TTTGGTAAGCCTACCATTTTAAATAATGTTGAGACCTATGCAAATATTCCTATTATCATAAACAACGGAGCAGAATGGTTTGCAAGCATCGGCACAGAAAAGAGCAAGGGCACAAAGGTGTTTGCGCTTGGTGGTAAGATTAACAACACAGGCTTGGTGGAAGTACCAATGGGTACCAGCTTGCGTGAAATTATAGAAGAAATCGGCGGCGGCATTCCAAACGGCAAGAAGTTCAAAGCCGCTCAAACAGGTGGTCCTTCCGGTGGTTGTATTCCTGCATCACTCATGGATATTGAGATTGACTATGACTCCTTGATGAGCATCGGCTCCATGATGGGTTCTGGTGGCTTGATTGTCATGGACGAGGACAACTGCATGGTGGATATAGCGAAATTCTTCTTGGAATTCACCGTAGATGAATCGTGTGGCAAATGTGCACCTTGCCGTATTGGCACCAAGAGAATGCATGAAATTCTCGAAAAAATCACCGAGGGCAAAGGCACGATGCACGACCTTGAAAACCTTGAAATTCTTTGCAACAGCGTAAAAAGCTCCGCACTTTGTGGCTTAGGACAATCTGCGCCAAACCCAATCTTGAGCACGTTGAAATATTTCAAGGATGAATATTTGGCACACGTTGTGGATAAAAAATGTCCATCCGGGGTATGCAAGGGACTATTGCAGTACACTGTGTTAGACAATTGCAAGGGCTGTGGCATTTGCATTAAGCAATGTCCTGTGGATGCAATCAAAGGCGAAAAGAAAGCAATGCATGTCATTGATCAAGAAAAATGTATCAAATGTGGTGCATGTGAAGATAAATGTCCGTTCAAAGCAATCGTGAGAAAGTAATATTTGAGAAAAGGAGGTAAATTTTAATGAATATGGTAAATTTAAAAATAAATGGACAAGCGATTTCCGCACCAGAAGGCTACACCCTTTTGGAAGCGGCACGCAGTGCAAACATTGACATCCCAACCCTATGCTATTTGAAAAACATCAATGAAATTGGTGCTTGTAGAATGTGCGTGGTTGAAATCAAGGGCGCTCGTAGCTTGCAAGCGGCTTGCGTATACCCTGTGTCTGAAGGCTTAGAGGTCAACACCAACACGAAAGCTGTGAGAGAATCAAGAAAGGTTACGCTTGAATTGATTTTATCCAACCATGACAAAAAATGCTTGACCTGTGTGCGTAACAGAAATTGTGAATTGCAAAAGCTGGCAGACGACTTGATGATTACAGACATCCGTTTTGAAGGTGCTAACCCAACTGTACCAGTAGATGACCTATCCCCTTCCTTGGTGAGAGATAATAATAAATGTATCCTTTGCCGTCGTTGCGTATCCGCTTGTAAAAATGTGCAAACGGTTAGCGTGATTGATGTCAAGGAAAGAGGCTTTGCTACCAACATTGGGAGTGCCTTTGATAAATCCATCAATGAAACGTCTTGCGTATTTTGTGGACAGTGTATCGTCGCTTGTCCGACAGGCGCATTGCGTGAAAAAGACCACACAGACGGTGTTTGGGAAGCTTTAAATGACCCAAGCAAATATGTAGTGGCACAAACCGCCCCTGCTGTACGTGTTGCCTTGGGCGAAGAGTTTGGTTATCCAGTGGGTACACGTGTCACAGGACAAATGGCAGCATCGTTGCGCCGTATGGGCTTTGACAAGGTATTTGACACCAATACCGCAGCAGATTTAACCATTATGGAAGAGGGCACAGAATTATTGGGCAGAATTCAAAATGGTGGCGTGTTGCCTATGATTACCTCCTGTAGTCCTGGTTGGGTGAAGTTCTGTGAGCACAACTATCCTGACTTTATTCCTAACTTATCCTCATGCAAATCACCACACATGATGTTTGGTGCAATTATCAAATCATACTTTGCGCAAAAAGAGGGCATTGACCCTAAAAATATCGTCGTGGTATCTGTCATGCCTTGCTCCTCTAAAAAGTTTGAAATAAGCCGTGAAGAAATGGCTGTTGACGACTTGCGTGATGTTGACTTCTCACTCACCACCCGTGAATTGGCTAGAATGATTAAGCAATCAGGCTTAGATTTTGCAAGCCTTCCAGAAGAGCAGTTCGACAATCCATTTGGCGAAGCCTCTGGTGCGGCAGTCATCTTTGGCGCAACAGGCGGCGTTATGGAAGCGGCTTTGAGAACCGTGTCCGAAGTCATCGCAGGCAAGAGCTTTGAAAACGTTGACTACGAAGCAGTTCGTGGCATAGAAGGCGTAAAAGAAGCAAATGTACAAATCGGCGACTTGACAGTACGTGCGGCAATCGCACACGGCACTGGCAATGCACGTAAGCTATTAGACCGCATCAGAGCAGGCGAAGCAACATATCACTTTATAGAAGTAATGGCTTGCCCAGGCGGATGTGTCAATGGTGGCGGACAGCCAATCCACAACGCAAAAGACTGGATGGATATGGACATTCGTGTTGAGCGTGCAAAAGCAATCTACGCTGAAGACAAGAGCTTGCCCGTTAGAAAGTCACATGAAAACGAATCCATCAAAAAGCTATATGAAGACTTCTTAGGCAAACCAAATTCGCACAAAGCGCATGAGCTGTTGCATACACATTATGTGGCAAGACCTAAGAATTACTAGGATTCTTTGAATATTGTCCCCCTCGGTTGAGGGGGATTTTTTTGCGTATTAGTGAAGATGATTAGTGTATCAAATAGAAATAGCTGCCAATTTGATATTTGCAGCTATTTCTATCTATTTCTCTGAATATTCCAATCTTATATTAAGATAAAGCTAGAAAAATAAAGTATTCAATAAAATAGCTGCCAATTACATATTTGCAGCTATTTTATTGACAATTGTTTGAATTAGTGATAAAATTCATTTTAGAGGTGAAAATTATGAACCAGTTATTTACTCTTGAAGAAAAATTTAATACCATAAAAGCAAACATAGGAGAAAAATCTCTATTTTATTTTACGGACATTCAACGGCTTTTCCCTGAAAAGAAAAAATCATCCTTATATTGGGATATGTCCAAATTGGTAGCAGCAGGATATATGACACGCATAAGAAATGGCGTATATAAGTTTAATGAAGCCAAAACAGAAACGACAATACTCCTTTCAGCTATAGCAAAAAAGGCAATGCATATTTTGAATGAGACTGGCTTTAATTATTACGTTTCGGGCATAGACATTTTAGCTAAGTATCTTCATCACATTCCCGAAAGCTATCCTGTTCTTATTTTTGTTGATAGAATAGCCTTAGTCGAGGTTATAGATGTTTTAAGTGAAAATTCTTTTTTTGTTACACTCGATATGAAATTGCATGAAAGTATAGATATATCAAGACTTATAGACAATATGGAACCAATTTTAATTAAAACAACTGACAGTTTTTCTTTTTCAAATAATAATTTAGCAACAACAGAAAAGGCATTTTTAGATCTATTTTATGAAATAACAAGAGGTCAATATCCATTACCGTTACAAGAATTGGCAAGAATGTATCAAAACTTGGTTAGAAATGGCACAATTGACCAAAAAAAATTGGTTAAAACAGCCTATGTCAGAAATATGCAATATGATATGCGTTATATAGTTGAAAGCAAATATGTTAGTGATGATGCGCTTAAGTTTGTATCATTTGTGAAGGAAGGTAATTCTTAATGAATGGTTTAGAGAACAAGCTTTTTCATAAAAGGGAAAATTTCAGCAGAGAAGAATTTGAAAATAGAATGAAAATACATGGATTTAAAAATATTGCTAGACTAGAGCTTTTTCTTTGGGACTTGGAATTGTTTTTGCAAATACAGGATATTTTGGGAGAACGAATTGTTTTGAAAGGTGGTGCAGCCGTTCAGTTTTATTTGCCAATTAAAGCGCAGAGAACAAGCGTGGATATTGATATGTTGTTTCTAGGAACAAAAGATGAAATAGATGATGTACTAGATTTAATTACACAAAAGTTAAAATTAGATGATAATACTTTTACATTTACACTTCATCAACCAAAAATGCCAAAGACTGAGCTTCCTTTGTATACATACTATGTAAATGTGCCTTCGGTCTTGACTGAAGCTGAATTATGGACTAAGTACGCTCGAGACGCAAAGCAGGAATTAAAAATTGAGTTTATTATTGCGCAAGAGGATATTGAGATTTCTAGGGTATCAGGTGAAGATATATTTGCCGTCTCAAGTCCATTTGCGTATAATGTACTGTCTATAAATCATTTGTTTGCAGATAAACTTACAACATTAGGTCCTAATACAATTGGCATTCAGGATGATAGAATTGACGAGCAGGTTAAACAGATTTATGATATTTGGATGCTATTAAACCACAGGCTTAATGAACTCAATTTGGATATCGTAAGGGAAAAATATAGTGCAAGAGCAAAACTGGAATGTGATAGTAGAAATATCCCTTTTGATATGGATATAATTAAATGCGATGTTTTCGAACAAATGGGAAGGATTTCAGCAGTTGATAGCGGAAATGATAAGTTGTTAATGCAGCAAATTAATAACTTCAAAGGTCTGTATTTAAATGCTACAATAGACTTCAAGGGCGTAGATGTTGCATGTGCTGCAAGTATTATTAGACTACTCTATGAAATTATTCTTTCAAATGAATATGATATTTCAATTATCTATAAAGCATTTGAACTAGAGACTTTGCTTGATTTAAAATTATCTGGGTTGGAAAAGGGGCGAAAAGTTAAAGAGCTCAGAGATATTTTAATAAGTTCATTTTCTTCATATTCTGTATTGGACGCTAAAATCTTAAAGGGAAAAAACCTAAAAAGAGTTTTTTGGGCAGTTGTCAATATCGAAAACATTAGGGTAATCGAAGAAATTATTACGTCAAGCATAAGCACTTCAATGCATCAAACAAGTAATATTTCTTTGGATTCTGTTGAAATATAAAATCAAAAAGGGAGTAACGTTTTTTTGTTGCTCCCTTTTTGGTGCCATAAAAATTATTGGATTGGTCATGGATTCAGCCCATTTACCGCTCCGCCATCGGCGTATACTCACGTCTTTTTGCGACACTCTTGTACGCAGGACGGATAATTTTATGAGAATTGATCAGTTCTTCTAAACGGTGTGCACTCCAGCCTACGATGCGTGCGATTGCAAAAATAGGGGTGTACAGTTCTGGTGGGATGCCTAGCATGCGGTATACAAAGCCTGAATAATAATCTGCATAGGAAATATCAACTTTGTGCATTGAATTATTTGTATATTGATTTATTATATGATAGAATAAGAGCTATAAGTAGTAATAATAGAAAGGTAGGTGTCTTCGTGTCTCAGAATGATCAGCAAAAAATCAAAGAAAACCTCAAATCGCTTTTATCGCAACAGCAGGCATTTGTCACTAATTTTGAACAAATTGTTGTACAATTAGACAATAGCGAGCTTATCAATCAAAATATTGCCTATAAAAACATGGTCGAGGAACAAAAGGCGTTACTCACACAACTAAAACAGAGCAATGATACACTCAAGCAACAAAATCAACAGCTCCACACTGCTTTAAAAGAGCAAATCATTGATGAAAGACTGGACATTCTTAAAATTTCTCAAGTCAAGATTGATACATATTTCGATAGCGCTAACAATGAAAATGCCAACCAATTGCGTGCACTTGAGATGCTCGCTATGGCACAATTAAAGCGACTACAGGAAATCGTCGCAAACGAAATTGGACAGGAAAAAGCGCAAATGCAAGAAGAAATATCCGCAATGACCTTGCGCATTAAAGAGCGCATGCTTTCTACGCAACAAAAGGCACAAAACAAAACCCTAAAAGAAGAGGTGCACCGTGCCTATGCGGATGCTGCGGCGGAAGATGTGAGTGAGGATGTCATTCGCAAACGTATGCATCAAAATAACATTGAAAATAAAATCGGGCTGAGCTGGATTAACAAAATCGGTATCGTGCTGATACTCATTGGCATTGTGACCGCTATGCAGTATACCTATACGAGCTTTTTTAATGATTATGCAAAAGGGATATCGGTATTTGTCATCGGTGCGTTGATGCTTTGTGCTGGGGAATGGTTAAGCCGAAAAGAAAAAAGCATTTTTGCACAGGGCTTAACGGGCGGCGGTATTGCGGTTTTATACTTAGCGACTTTTTCAAGCTACTTTATGTTACATATTATCTCGGACGCCCTGGGGTTAAGCCTTTCGGTGTTGGTGACCGTGCTGGCAGTGATTTTATCCATTTGGTATAACTCAAAAAGCATTAGTGCTTTTGCACTCATTGGCGGATATTTGCCCTTTTTCACCTCAGTTTTTGCACTTGGTATCAAAGGTGATTTGCTAATCGCTGCAATGCTTTATATCTTTTTACTAAACATCTTGGTGCTTTCCATATCGCTTAAGAAAAAATGGGGTTCTATCCATTACCTCAGTTTCGCTTTAAATGTGCCTACCCTTATGTTTTTGATTTCCATAACACCCAACCAATTTTATAACATTTTGTACAGTGTTGTGACCTTTGCCATGTATGTAGCGATTACGTTGTGTTATCCGCTCATATATCGCGCAAAGCTCAAGCCGTTTGATATCATTCTGCTCGCGCTCAATACGCTCATTAGCTGTAGTGTGATTTACTGGTTATTTGAACAAGCAAAACTGACTATGTTAAGAGGACCTTTAGCATTGGTCTTTTGTTTGATGTATTTAACCTTGGCTTGGTTTGTCAGTCGCCGCACCATTGGCGAGCGTGCAACGCAAATCCTTTTTTATGTCACCGCATTTACCTTTGCAGTGCTCATGATACCGTTCCAGCTTGGCGTGAAATGGCTCATGATGGGCTGGTTAATTGAAGCTGTCTTGCTGATTATTTATGGCTACAAGGGCAAAATCAAAGGGATGGAGATAGGTGGATGGATTGTATTTGCATTGTGTACCGTTGTGTTCTATGTGTTTGATGTGCTAACGCTTTCTAATATGTTTAATATTCATTCCTACCAATATTTCGACCTCAAATATGGCGCATTTATGGCAGGATTGGTGCTTGTGTTATATGCCTATTTGATCGATATGGCAAAAGATTTGGCACTAAAATATACGACTCGTGGCAAGCACATAACACGATACAAATATTTTGTCGTAGTCAATTTATGGTTTTATGCTATTTATGGTGGCATGAAAATATATATCCAGTGGATATCCCCAGCAATTAGGCAAATGAAGTTGCCAAACCGTGAAATATACCTTTATGAAAATTTCTATGAAACCGTTATATTTGCAGCTATGACGGCACTGGTTGCACAGCTCATCAAGCACGCTCCTTATTTATATGATAAAGTGACTAAATATTTTGCGATTGTTTTGTTTGTCCTTGCGGATGTTGTATGCATCGGGCTTAACATGGGCATGCAGGTGTATGAAACGGGCAACCCAACGTTGGCATATTTTTCAATTGCACTATTGGTGCTGTTTAACATCTTTGTATTTTTAAACTTTAAGGATTTGGCTTATAGATTTCTTAAGACAAAGCAATTTTCATTTGAAATATTCCCACCGATGGTGACTATCTATTTATTGGGGGTCATTACCAGCATCATTGTGTTCCAATTTCCACGATTGGCTGAAATGAACTTACTATTTAGCTTGCTGTATTTGGTTTCTGCTTTTATCGCTATTATTTTCGGGTTTGTGAAAAAGTTTATGCTCATGCGCCGATTTGGATTAGCGCTGACGATATTTGCGACGGCAAAGCTGTTTATTTGGGATTTGAGATTTTTACCTACTGAAGGCAAAATTGTCTCATACTTTGCGTTTGGCATTATATTGATTGCGATTTCTTACCTGTATCAAAGGTTTACTAAAACCAGTGTTGTAGAGAAAAAGCAATCAGAGACGGAGGCGTGAATATGCGGAAAATATGCTGGATAAGTTGCCTACTGTGTGTATTTTTAACGAGCGGAACGATCATGTGTTACGCACAGGATGACCTCAGTAATTGGCAATATTCAAAAGAAATTACAGGTGCATCGCTTGGCGAATACAAAACCTGCTTTTTAGATGCTGACGTGTATAAAAATGCCGCCACAGAGCTTTCCGATTTGCGTGTGGTAGATGAAAAGGGCGAATTTGTACCTTACTACCTACAAAGCAGTGCATTAGGCGAAAACAATCAAACCATTAACTATCAAGCAAGCAAAATTAACACCTTTGAAAAAGACCATAATACCTACATTGATTATAAAATAAAGCCCATAAAGGAAAATGCAGACATAGTGGCAAACCTTTTACTGCTCAAGGTAGAACAAAAAAACTTTGCTAAAAATATCGAGGTGTTAGGTGGCTATGATGCAGACAACTGGACATCGCTTACACACTGCACCATTTACCAAGTCGCACAAGATACAAATGTGCAGGTGATATTACCACAAACCGAAAAATACGGATTTTACCGCATTGTAATTCCAAATAATCTTGAGAAAATCCAAATCAACCAAATGGATGCACGATTAGACAGTAGCACAGTCACACGGCAAAGCTTTCAAAAAGAGGTGGCTTTGACGTACGATATCAAGCAAGAGGATACCGTGACAAGCATCTCTATTCAAAATCCTAATCGTTTGAAAATCAGCAGTATTGATTTAAATGCACAAGGTACATTTGATAGGCGGTATGATGTTTTTACACAGGAAGGCGAAGAACTAGTACCCGTTGGATTGAATGGACGTATATTTAACGTAAAGTTTAAAGACCTAAACATACAAAACACCGTTATACCACTAGATAATAAACCCATTACACATACAAGTATAATCATCAAGCTACAAAATAAAGACGACCGTCCACTCACAATCAAATCCATCAAAGGTCGTTACACAATCGATAAAATCGTATTTAAGACCCCGTCGGCGAAAAATCTTTTGTATTTTGGCAACCTAGAAGCGAAAAAGCCACAATATGATTTGGAGCAATATAAAACCTATATTGAAAGAGAAAATCAACAAATATGTACGTTGGAAAATTTAAAGAGGTACGAGAAAACGCCGATACCCAAAGCGAATAGCATGGATTTTAATAAGATTTTCAACATCGTCATTGTTGTGGTTTCACTCATGTTGATGGGACTTATTGGCTGGAAATTGAGCAAGAAAAATCAAGCAACGTAAGGAATGCTTATGCTAATTTAAAATCACTGTCGTCAACTTAAGAAAAATTACATGCATATTTACCGTAGGGGGGTATTGACTTATTTTCGCTTAAGTTGACGACATTGAATTTCGATAGTTTATAATATGGTTGCAGAGGCTTAATGCTTAGCATTTAGCTAACAAAATATTTTCATTGTTCAGAAGGGAAAAATCGATGCTTCAGAAAATCTTATTGACTGAAATTCCTAAAGTGGAGAATAGTCAGCAAAAATCACATACGATTAAAAGCAATTATTTATTTGATTTTGTTAAAATTGATGCGTTGGATGCCCTAATTGCTTTTGAGGAATTACAAATCCTGTTGGGGATGATGGAACAGCAAGAACAAATAGAAATTCCTATAATTATATTTTTGCCCAATCAGTCAAACCTTATAGAAACGCTAACAAGCCCCTTTGTGCAAGCTTCCTATAGCATTTTTGAAGATATTCGACTGAACATTAAAGATGATATCATTGTTAATCTATATTTAAGAAAGCCAAGCATAGCATCGAAAAAGGCTTTTGAATTATTAGTTCAACAAAACAAATTAAATCCTTTCACCAAAACAATGTTTAAAAAGAACGTGCATGTTTATAATACGGATGATTGTGAAGCATATGCATATATTGCAAACGTTTGTAAAAATGACGATTCTTCAGTAAACAAGCTACTGTCGCTTAAATATTTAAACTTTTTTTATTTACAATGTGTAAGAAATGGTGGTATGTATGGGATGCCGTTGGTGGGGTGGGGATTAAAAGATTTAGAACAATGTGCATTTATTGCTCATTTGAAAGAATACTTCCACAAAGTAATTTTTGTTGGGGCAGGGAAAGAATGGGTTAGCACACATCTGATATTGAGTGAGCCTATTCATTTTTCTATAGCATAAAATAGACGATTTGGACGCTGACTATTATGTAATACTAATGTCAATTAAAAGCATGGACAAAAAGCGTGTCAAACGATGTTCGTAGGGGTGGGCTTTATGTCCGCCCAAAATTAGCAGAAATTTAGCAAACAAGGGCTGACACAAGGCCTGCTCCTACGAAGGTATGTTGTCTATATTTTAATTTGAGATTAGTGTAAAATGATGGGGTGTATCAAAATTATTGATACACCCCATCATTTTATCTTAAAATCCAGACTTCACTTCAATCGTCATCCCATTCAAGTTATCCAGTATGCTATTCCCAGTAAAATTAAACTTCATTTTAGTCGCCCAAAGCGTCTGGTAGCGATGACCATAATCTTTGTTGAGCATGCGATCGCCATATTTATCATCGCCAATAATGGGGTGACCAACATGCGCAAGCACGGCACGGATTTGGTGTGTACGACCAGTAATGAGCGTGACCTCTACACGGCTAATCGTGCCATCCGTGGACACCACACGGTAATAGGTCTTAGCTGTCAATGCGCCATTTTGCGGATTGTTGAACACCTTCACCGTGCTCAAGTCGCTATCCTTTAACAGATAGTGCGTAAGCATAGCCTCTGGTGGCTCAGGACAGCCCTTCACAACGGTCATATAGGTTTTGACGACCTCGTGCTTGGTCATCTTGTCCACGATGATGTCATGGGCTTCGCTGTTCTTAGCAAACACCACCAAGCCCCCAGTATAATGGTCTAGGCGATGGCAAAGCTGTGGCGTAATATCAGGCTGCGCCATAAAGTGTCGCTCCACCAATTCCACCAAGGTCATTTTGCCGTCATGCTTGTCCGCATGTACAGAAATACCAGGCTTTTTATTCACGACAAAGATATTTTCATCCTCATACACGATTTCCAAGCCGTATAAAATATCATCAGTGATATAAAGGGCGATTTCGTCCCCCTCACTCAAGGTAACATTTTGATTGATTTTCGCACCATTGATGCGAATGTCCTTCTTACGCAAAGCCTTTTGAATGGCATTGAACGACAGGGTAGGGAACTGCTCTAACAAAAATCGGTCTAGTTTTTTCTGGTCAAATCGGTCTGAAACTATAATGGTTTGCATCGTACACCTCGAAATTCTCTATTTTCTTCTCTTTATAATAGTTTATTATACCACGAAAACATCCGAAATACTAGTAAATGTGTGCATTCTATTGTTGGATGAAGATTGTTGCACAGATAATATTTGCAATTTGTTTGAGGATTATATCATATTACTATAGCGCTATTGACTTTTTATTGTTAAAGTCATATAATATAATTGTTTATTGGAAAAAAATAACAATAAGGTTGGTGTTTTATGAAAAAAGTTTTCTC
>JACMMQ010000302.1 GCA_014378955.1 Clostridia bacterium | reverse complement strand
ATAGGGAATCATCTTGCCCAAAATCAACTCAATAGACTTAATTGGGGTAACAATGAGCTGTTCAATCGTCCCACGTTCTTTTTCTCGTACCAAGGCAAATGCCGTGAGCATGATGGTAATATTTTGCATAATCAGCCCCACAAGCCCTGGCACGGTAAAACGGTTGCTTTCCATATTGGGGTTGTAGCGCACCTTTGTATTGAGCGAAACGCCCGGCGCACGAAGCTCGCCCATGCCCTTATCACTTAAAAATTGCTGTCTTAAATCCAGGGAATAGTTGCCCGAAATGGACATGCCGCTTGACAACGCTGTGCGTGCAACCGTTGGGTCAGAGCCATCAATAATGAGCTGTGGCGTCGGACTTTTATTAGACTTGATATCACGTGCAAAATTCGTTGGGATAATGAGGGCAGTTTTAATTTTACCACTGTCTATGAGCGCATTGACTTCACTTTCGCTATTGACCTCTTGTTGAATAAAAAAATAGCCTGTGCTTTTAAACTTCTCCACATACAGCCGACTTTCTTGTGTTTTGTCTTGGTCGAACACAGCGGTGGTGAGCTTATTTACTTCAGAATTGACCGCATACCCGAAAAGAAGCATCATCATAACGGGCATCACGATTGGCACCCTCGCACTGAATTTATCACGGGATATTTGTATAAATTCTTTTTGAATGATGGTTATGAAGCGTTGCCAACTAAACTTGATACGTGTTTTATGCATGGGTCTTTTCCTCCTTCAAAAAAGACATCTCTTCAAACGATGCATTGACCTTTTCACCAGTCGCATTTTCCACCATTTGAATAAACACATCCTCTAAATTCCGCACACCCATTTTTGCAATCATTTCTTTTGGGGGTGCAATATCCATCAGCTTACTGTTGAATATAAACCCAACCACATCACAGCTTTCCGCTTCGTCCATGTAGTGGGTGGTCACCAAGATGGTGATGCCCTGACGTGCTAAGGTGTGTATAATTTCCCAAAACACCCTGCGTGACACAGGGTCAACCCCTGCGGTGGGCTCGTCTAATATTAAAAGCTTAGGCTTGTGAATGAGCGCACAACCCAACGCCAAGCGTTGCTTCCAGCCACCCGATAAGGTGCCAGCCAGTGCCTTTTCCTTGCCTTTTAAATTCGCCATTTGAATTAAATCTCGCTTGCGCTCCTCACGGACATTCTTCGGTAAAGAATAAATACCTGCATAAAAGTTTAAATTTTGCTCTACCGTTAAATCCTCATACAAGCTAAAGCGCTGCGACATGTATCCAATATTTTGCCTAATATTTTCCGTTTCTTTTACAATGTCATACCCAAGTACATGTCCACTACCAGCTGAAGGTGACAGCACGCCACACAACATACGGATCGTGGTGGATTTGCCCGAGCCATTTGGCCCTAAAAAGCCAAAAATCTGCCCTTTTTGAATGTTAAAGCTCACTTGATCCACAGCGGTGAAATCGCCAAATTTTTTGGTCAGTCCGTTAATTTCAATTGCATTCATTGCGTTCACCCTCAATCTATTATAATGTTAACAAGCATGCCTGGATTGACCTTATCAAGCTGAGAGGTCAACTTGATTTTGAGCGGAATGACGGTGTTTTCTTCCTTGGATTGCGTGGTTTCTATATTTTTAGGGGTGTATTCTGCCTTGGGTGATTTGAAAATCACCAACCCTTCAATGGTCTGATCGGGTAGTGCTGAACAGGTGAGTTTTACTTTTTGTCCGAGCTGTACCTTGGCGGTGTATTGCTGTGGTAAATAAACACGCACCCAATATTCATCGGTCTGTTGTACTGTACCAATAGAGGTGCCGGGCGAAATCAGCTTGCCCAATTCTATGTTTTTATAAAGCCATACCCCTGCTACTGGTGAGAGGATTTGACTTTTTGTCACTTGTAGCTTGGCTAAGTCAACGGCGGATTTTGCTTGCGCCACATTTGCCGCCGCGCCATCTATCGCTTGGGCGGTTGCCCCTTTTTTGAGTAGGTCAACCTGTGCTTGCGCTTGCTCAACACTGGCTTGGGCGGCTTGTATGGATTGTGCGGTTGCGCCGCTTTTTAAAAGTGCGTATTGCGCTTGTGCTTGCTCGACATTTGCCTGTGCCGCCTTGATTGATTGCTCCGACGAGCCATTTTTCAACAATTCGTACTGTGATAAAACCCCTTCATATGTCGCCTTTGTGGATGACACCTGCTCACTTGCATTGTTACGCTGTTGCAGTGCTATATCCGCTGCATTTTGAGCCAAATCTACCTGCTGCTGGGATACACCACCGCTTGTGAGCAAGGCTTGTAGTCTTGCCAAATCATTTTTCTTGAGTGCATAGGTGTTATCTGCGGCAAGTAATGTATTTTGTGCTTGCTTCAAGGTAGCTTCCACCTGCTTGACTTGTGCACCAGCGGTTTTTATTTGCTCTGTGCGTGTGCCTACCTTTAATTCTTCTAGCCGTGCTTGTGCTTGCCGAACAGCCGCTTCCGCTTGTGTGAGCTGTTCTGGTCTAGTGCCTGCCTTGAGCTCGTCGAGCTTAGCTTGCGCTTGACGCACCGCCGCTTGTGCACCTTGTAGCTGTTCCGCACGTGTACCCACTTTTAAATCTGCTAGCTTGGCTTGCGCCGCATTATAGTTGGCTTGCGCTTGGCTTACCTGCAAGGTTGAGGAGGTCGCATCTACCACCGCCACCACTTCATTCGCCAAAACACGTTCGCCCTCTTGCTTATTGACCTGCAATATTTTACCAGAAACCTCTGAAAATACCTCCACCTCAGTCGCCTCTATGGTGCCACTTAATGAAATGTTCTGTTTTGTTGTGCACGCTGTAAATGCCAATATCAAGCATAATAAACCCAATAAAAATACTTTTTTGTCCATTTTATATGCCCCCTTTTTCTCTATTTGCAAAGCCATATAGCATCAAATCAATGGTTTCGTCAATCTCTTGTTCAATATCTTCTATCGGAAATTTATCCTTGAGCAATTGTCTTTGCACCACCAGCAATAGCGTATTTCCCACAAAGCATCTCAAGGCAATATGTGATTTCATAGGACGAATTTTGCCTTCAAGCACCATACGGTCGATAAAGTCTCCCATCAAAGGCATCACCCTATCTGTAATTTTACCCAGTATAATGTCACGTATATCTTGATGGAGCATCGCTTCTGATAGCACCACCTTCGCCAACGGAAAGTGTTTTTCAACCAAAGCCATACGGTCTATCATCACTTCCTTTAAAATATCCTTGATTGCCTTGCCCTGTGTTTGGCTAAGTATTTTTTCAATGGGCGGAATGGCGATACGATCAGCCATGATGTGTACAAGCTGTTTGAGCAATCCGTGCAGCAAATGCTTTTTGGTCTTAAAATAACGAAAAATCGTCCCCTCGGCGATGCCTGCTTCCTTTGCGATTTCATTGGTTGTGGTAGCACTAAAGCCTTTGAGGGCAAATATTTTACAGGCGGCATCCAATATTCTGCCTTCTTTTTCATTTAAATTGCCTTCATCAAGCAATGCATCATCTTGTTCATGCATGTAGTTCCCTCCTTTGTGTTATGTTTGGTTAAATTTAAATAATATTTCTAAAATGAGTAAGCACTCACTCATGAATTATTATATGCCTATTTTGCCGAAATATCAACTGTTTTGTGAAAAAAGAAAAATATTGTTGACAAACGTAGATATAAAAGAATACAATGATAATGATAGTAAATAAATGCTACCTTATGAAAAACAGATTAAACGCTTGATGTTAGCGTTATTTTGATTAAAATGCATGAATTTACGCTAAAATGGTCAGAATAGGGTAAATATTCTTTTTTTAGCAAGGCTTTGTATAGCCATTGACACAAGTGCATTTATTGCTATGCTTATCAAAAGAACGTAAAAATATTAGAAGGAGCGTGTTTCTGCATGGCAGGAGACCCGGCAAGTTACAACTTCATATGTTATTCAGAAGCATTCACCTTTTTAAAGAATTGATAAAAAACTTAAATGGTGGGTGTCCTTCTGACGGAAAAGGAGGAATCCCTATGTTAACGGTATCAACCTTTTACTTTAGTCGTGTGGTTGGTAATAAGGTTTTTGGCTTAAGTGGAAAGCCGATTGGTAAAATTAAGGATTTCGTGGTGGACGACAGCTTCGTCCGTCCGAAAATTGTTGCGGTCAAAATTCGCACCAAAAAGCAGGATAAAACGTTAGATTTCAAACATTTTATCATCAAAAAACTGAAGGAGCAATATTTTTTGCAGTGTACAAAAGAAGAGCCTTATCATTTCAATGCACAAAATACCTTTTTTATTGGAAAAAATGTATTGGATCGACAGCTTGCGGATGTTGATGGCCGCAAGCTGGTGCGTGTGAACGATTTACAACTTGCGATTTTATCCAATGAAACCTATTTGGTGGCGGTGGATGTTGGTGTTGAGGGGCTTTTGCGCCGTTTTGGCATTGCTAGACCCATTGCTACACTGTTAAAACCATTTGGCGTGACTATCCCTGCGCAGCTTATTCTTTGGGATGATGTAGAAACTGTGGATTTCGAACATGCTGGCATTCGTTTATCCAAGGGGTCAACCAATTTAGACAAGCTTCATCCGTCTGACTTAGCAGATATTATTGAGGATTTAGACCGCCATACACAGCTTGCGGTGTTCACTGCCTTGGATGAAGAAAAAGCTGCCGATGTCATGGAAGAATTAGAATTGAATGTACAAAAGATGTTTCTTGAGCATTTACCGCTCGCAAAAGCGGCAGATTTGCTTGAAAAAATGCCTGCAGATGAGGTTGCAGATATTTTAGAGGAAATGAAGGAAGACAAGGCTGAGGCGTTGCTCAACGAAATGGAAATGGAAGCGTCTGAGGATGTCCGTGAGCTTATGGAATATGAAGAGGGTACGGTAGGTAGTATCATGTCCACTGACTTTATTTCGTTCAATGAACATACCACGGTACAAGATACCATCGCCGAGCTACGCCGTGCCAAGCCCGAATCAGACACCATTTATTACCTCTACATCGTGAACGATGACGGTAAATTGATTGCAACAGTCTCCTTGCGAGACATTGTTGTGGCTTCGCCCGAAACGGAATTGAGCGCAATTATGAATGCCGAAGTGGTGCATGTGCGTGATCAAGACGAAATCGAAAAGCTCAATGAGATCATTTCAAAATACAGCCTCCTTGCAGTGCCTGTGGTGGATGAAAAGCACATCATGATTGGTACCGTTATCATCAATGACGTGGTGTACAATCTGTTACGTGCAACAAGAAAACGCGTATAAGGTTCAAAAGTTTAGGCTAATTTTATGTAATACTAATTCCAATTTAAAATGTTGTAAACGTTTTT
>JACMMQ010000301.1 GCA_014378955.1 Clostridia bacterium | reverse complement strand
TGAGTGTTTGGATTTCGTTGTCTGCGGACAACAATAAGGGATTCCATCCCTTAACCCTGGCAATTTTTTGAAAAAAATTGATTAAAACTTTATTGTTGTTTAAATCAACCATAATAAAGTTTTTGCCCCCTTTTTTCAAAAAGGGGCGGGCGTGGGCAGCGCCCACCGTGTTCTTCACCATGTCAACAATGTAAAAAAGGAGATAGAATGGACGAAAATGTGATGTCCTTTTTTCTATCTCCTATAACACACGGTTTTGGCTTATTTCTTCAACCAAGTCATCATTTTGCGAAGCTCTTTACCAACCACTTCGATTTGATGCTCCGTTTCAATGCGTCTGCGTGCATTAAAGAAAGGACGGTTGGCTTGGTTTTCTAAAATCCAGTTACGCGCAAATTCGCCCTGTTGGATTTCTTTTAACACTTTTCTCATTTCATTTTTCGTATCTTCTGTGATAATTCGCTTGCCGATGGTGTAATCGCCATATTCAGCCGTATCGCTAATGGAATAACGCATGTAGGACAAGCCACCCTTGTTCACCATATCAACAATCAATTTCATTTCGTGCATACATTCGAAGTAAGCGCTTTCTGGTTGATACCCAGCTTCTACCAAAACTTCAAAGCCTGCCTTCATCAATTCAGAAACACCACCGCACAAGACCGCTTGCTCGCCAAATAAATCGGTTTCTGTTTCTTCTTTGAAGGTTGTTTCCAAAATGCCTGCTCTTGCACCACCAATGCCAGCCGCATAAGCCAAGGAATAATCCTTTGCCTTGCCAGTAGCATCTTGGTATACAGCGATTAAGCAAGGTACGCCTTTGCCTTCTTCATATTGACTTCGAACGGTGTGACCAGGACCTTTTGGTGCAACCATGAATACGTCAACATCTTTAGATGGTAAGATTTGACCAAAGTGAATGTTGAAGCCATGTGCAAACACAAGACCGTTGCCGGCGCTTAGGTTTGGTGCAATGCTGTCTGTGTAGATTTTCCCCATCTTTTCATCATTCACAAGCATCATGATAATGTCTGCTTGCTTGGTTGCATTAGCAGCTGTCGCCACTTTCAAACCAGCTTGCTCTGCGATTGACCAAGAAGGGCTACCTTCATAAAGACCAACGATGACGTCAACGCCACTTTCATGTAAGTTTAGAGCATGTGCATGTCCTTGGCTACCATACCCAATTACTGCTACCTTTTTACCTTTTAATAAAGCCAAGTTACAATCATTTTCATAAAACATTTTTGCCATTTTCATTTCCTCCTAAATATTTAATCTATTCTAAATTTTGTGTTAAAACCTTGTCACCACGTTCAATGCTAATCGTACCCGTTCTGACGATTTCTTGAATACCAAACGGTTCAAGCATTTCAATAAACGCCTTTACCTTGTCATAACTGCCTGTCAGCTCTATTGTCAATGTCGTATGCGATACGTCAATAATTTTTGCGCGGAAAATGTCTACAATTTGCATAATCTCGGAGCGTGTAATCGCCGAAGCTTCTACCTTTAAAAAGGTCAATTCTCGACTAATGGAGTCACTTGCATGTAGCTGCTTAATGTCCTTCACGTCAATGAGCTTACCCACCTGCTTGATTACTTGGTCAACGGTATAGTCATCGCCATCAACTAAAATGGTGATGCGAGAAACCTCTGGCACCTCGGTGACACCTACAGCCAAGCTTTCAATATTAAACTTTCTGCGGCTAAAAAGCCCTGCAATTCTGGTGAGCACCCCTGCTTGATTTTCTACACGAATGGAAATAATGTGCTTTGCCATGGTTAAAAACCTCCTTGCCGTCGGCATATAATGATTTAAAATATAATACCATTATGCGTCTTGCTTGTCAATTGCATTTTCTACGGTTTTAATAATCTTCTTGATACTCTTTTCAAAGCTTGAACGGGGGAGCATAAGCTGGTGTTCACATTTTAGGCACTTGATACGAAAATCAGCACCAATACGCATCACTTCCCATTGCTTGTTGCCACAAGGATGTTGTTTTTTTAGTTCAACAATGTCACCGACAAATAGCTTCATTGGCATATTTTTCACTTCCAATTATCATATATACTGTGTTGTTCATCATATCATAAATTGCAAATAATGTAAACAGTCAATATCACCTTTTGGCGATTACACGAATGAACTATTGCATTTATTGTAGCATAGCAGTACAATAGAGTATATAACGAAGTGGTGAATTGTTTATCACGATTTGGCGAAAAATGCAAAGGAGCGAACCATTATGCAAACAAAACTAGAATATTTTTATATTGATAACCGAGTACAGGCACACTACCAAGAGTGGCATAACCACCATTGCTATGAGCTGGTGTATTACACAAAAGGGCAGGGCAATACCAATATTGATGGTGTCGCATACACGTACGCACAAAATTATTTTTCACTGATGCTTCCAGATTGCTCGCACAATCGCCATCATAAGGAAGAAACAGAATTTATCGTGATTGGTTTTTTATATAATCTACCAATTGAATTACTGAGCGGTGTTTATCTTGACCAAAACGACTGCATTTTAAACTTTATGACTGAAATGAAAAATGAAATGGCAAGCCAAAATAACCATTATCAAATTCGCTTGAATGCCTTGACCATTGAAATCATTGTCGCACTCAACCGCATTATTTTTGGTACAAAAAAGGAAAAAGAGGAGGATTACTTCATCTAT
>JACMMQ010000300.1 GCA_014378955.1 Clostridia bacterium | reverse complement strand
GCGTTTTGAAACACTGACCGATAGATGGTTATGATTTTAATCAAGATTAGTACCACAATAACAAACCCCATTTTTGCAAAATAAGCAAAAGTGGGGTTTGTTTGAAAGTTATACTTCTTTTTCCTGTCCGCTTTCATGCGATTGATACCCAGCGGAAATGATGCGTGTTAATGAAATTGCATCGTCAATCGTGATGGATATTTCTTTATTTTGTGTCACACCCTCTACCCATTGCACCAATGGGCTTGGCAGAGTTGCTGGCACGTTATCTGCGACGACCCATTTGCCTGCTGTCGCTTCATTTGCATATTGCACATCGGATTTTACAACCAGTGAACCCTTTGTACCGCTGATTTCAAGCGTGAGTGGCGTGTAGACGGAAACAAAGCTTGTTTCAGCAACGCCAATCGCACCTTTTTGAAATTCTATCACCGCTACCACATTGTCTTCAACCGTTCTATTGGTTACGCTTGTGCAAGTCGCTGATATATTTTTCGCTTGCCCCAAAATCCATTCTAGCAAATAGATGGTGTGCGCACCTAAATCAATGAAGGCACCGCCACCGCACTGTTCTTGGTTGTAAAAATGTGGCGGCAACCAGTTTGCGATACTGCCGTTGTGCGCATTGCGCACACGTGCATAGGTAAGCTCACCTAATGCACGTGTGCGCCATTTGCTTGGCGAAAAGCAAATCGCCTCTACATTTATGTACCAAAGCTATCGAAAACTTCACGTTATTTTTTTCAATTGCTTGCTTAATTTTCAAACAATCTTCAACGGTTAATGCGAGTACCTTTTCGGTAAAAATGTGCTTGCCTGCGTTTGCAGCTTTTAAGATTAAGTCTGTGTGCATATTGGTGGGTGCGTTGACGACAACACCGTCAATGGCTGGATCTTGCAAAAGCGTGTCATAATCAGCAATAAATGCACAATTCAAATCTTCAGCCCATTATTGTCCTGCTTCAACATTTTCATCCCATACCGCTAAAATCTCACATGTCGGCAACGCTAAAATTTGCTTGGCATAATCCTTGGCATGCACATGCCAACTGCTTATCATTGCAATTTTCATAGTTTTCTCCTTAAATTAAATATTCACATTCAGTACACTATTGCTTTCGTGCGATACAAACGCCGCTTCCATAACCTTCATCACACGCATGGCTTGCTCGGGTGTGATTTTTAACGCTGCCTTGCCCTCAATTGCATCAATCAACCCGTCATACACGACCGTTAAGTCATCCACGACGTCTAATGGTTCGGATAGCACGAGTGTTTCTGTGGAATTTGCATTTCTAGGCGCCATCACCTTTGTTGGGCCTGCCTTGGTGTAGACGATTTCATCTTCCCATATGTTTTCCGTATCGATGCATCGGACGATTTTGCCGTCACAATCCCAATCGTCGATTTGCAACGTGCCTTGCTTGCCTAAAACGTACCACCTTGGATGGGTGATATAGTTGTTGGTAGACACCTCGACATGAGCAGTTACGCCACTTTCAAACGTCATAATCAATCTGAAGTTATCATCCACTTCGTCATATTGAATGTGGTACATTTTACAATACACGCTTACGACTTTTTCATCCATCATATACATGAGCTGGTCAATTAAATGCACGCCCCAATCAAGCATCATGCCGCCGCCCAACGCCTTGATGGTGCGCCAGCCTGTTGGCATGCCACGTGAGCCTTCCACACGGGATTCAATGACATACACGTCACCTAACAAGCCCTGTTCCACATTGCGTTTCATCAAAACAAAATCCTTGTTGGTACGACGATTTTGATTAATAGTAAACACCTTGCCATATTTTTTGGACGCTTCCATAATTTCTAAAAGCTCTTGTGAGTTTAGCGTGACAGGCTTTTCGCATATGACATGCTTGCCAGCCTTCATCGCCTCTATTGATAACTCCTTATGCACTTCATTGGTGGTCGCAACGAGAATGATGTCAATCGATGGATCACTAAACAGTGCTTCCTGAGAAGCGTATGCCTTTAACCCTTTTTCTTGTGCAACCGCACAACGCTTTGCATCCACATCAAAAACGCCTTTTACATGCAGGCGTTCGTAATTTTCTAAATCTTTAACATGTGATGAAGCCATACCGCCAAAGCCAATAATTCCTAGATTTAACATGTTCATACCCCTTTGTACATTGCAATATTATAAGCTTAAAATATAAGCAAGTGATTTTTGTACATTATCCATACTCGTACCAACAAAATGCTCTTGCTCATATACGAAGTCAGCATCTTTTGCAAGTGTAATCAAAGCACCAAAATCGATGATACCGCTACCTGCATCGACATTTTCTTTTGTTTCGTGATTTTGCAACTGCTTCAAATGAATAATCGGGCAACGTGCAACGTTTT
>JACMMQ010000299.1 GCA_014378955.1 Clostridia bacterium | reverse complement strand
TCCTTTTCCTTCTTTTCTATTTCCGCGGCGGATTTTAGTACCATCACACGATCGACATTATCTTTTTGTGTTTGCAGGAGTTTTTTGTCATATCCTAAAACGTCTTGCACCAATTCATAGCGTGATAGTACATCAGAAAACGAGGTGGCTGAAAAAATCACCTCTAAATAATTTGACTGTCCTTGCTCCGCCATGGTGCGCAAGCGTTTTTTCAATGCTTCTCTTTGACTTTCCATGGTCTGCACTGCTTTTTGGTGCTCCTCAAGCAAGCTTTTCACACGTGCTTCGCTTTCATTGAGCTGATTTTGCATGTCTGCTATTAGCTGCTCTTTTTTTGCTATTTCAGCTTCGGTTGTCTTTTTATCTTTCACAACATTTGATTTCTGTTCCTTGTTAACGTCAAGCTTTTGTTGCAAATTTCCTTTTTCCTGATTGAGTTGATTGAGTTTTTGACGTGCTTCCTCTGCTGTTTCAGCAAATACAACACATGTAAATATAAAACAAAGCATTAAAGTAAAAGCAAGTATTCTTTTAAACATGTCTTTCTCCTTATACCTTTAAATATTTACGAACGGAAATGAAGCTACCAATGGTGCCGATTGTGACGCCAAAAACCATAAATATCAGTGACAGGGTGGAAAATACCTCCATCGAGGATTTGACGGCAAACATATTATTCAAGTGGTTACGCACCACATAATTAACAAAAGAAAAGTAGCCATAATTCACAATAATAAGCGCCAGCAAGCCACCGATAAACCCGATAAACATGCCCTCGATAATAAATGGCATGCGCACAAAACGGTCTGTTGCACCTACATATTTCATAATATTGATTTCAGTGCTTCGTGCAGAAACGGTGAGTTTAATGGTGTTGGATATAATTAGCACTGCCATTAAAGCTAAAATAATCATGACAATAAGCGATGACCAATAAATAATCTTTGAAAAATCCATAATCTTTTTTGCTACGTTGTCGTCACGCTTGACCTTCGCGACGCCTTCAATTTTTGACAAATTTGCCACTGCCTGTTCCGCTTGTGTTAAGTCATTCAAATGAATAATGAACATCGCACGCAGGGGGTTGTCCTTTTCAAAATCGTCTAAAATATAGCCCTCATTTCCGAGCTGCTTTTTCAAATTAACCAGTGCTTGTGCCTTTGATTGATAGGTTGCACTTTGCACCTCTGGCACTTGCTTTATTTTATTTTCTATATCAGGTATTTTATCCTCTGGTACCTTCTCATCTATGTATGCAAGCATCACCCAATCGTGGCTTAGTTGCTTTGCGAAGGCATTCACATTTATACTTAACAGAAAAAATAAGCCCAATATCATCAAACAGGCGGTTACCGCACTGATCGATGCGATACTCATGAGACGGTTTGTCCATGCACCAACAAAGCCTTCCTTGACTAAAAACTTCACTGTTCTAATTTCCATAGCCGTATTCGCCTCTCTGTTGGTCTCGTACCAATTTCCCCTGTTCTAGCGCGATCACTCGCTTTGCCATTTGGTTGACGATTTCCTTTGCGTGCGTTGCCATGATAATGGTTGTGCCACGGCTATTTATTTTCTCAAAGCACGCCATGATATCGTTGGCTGTGTCAGGGTCTAAATTGCCTGTTGGCTCGTCCGCAATAAGCACCGCAGGATTGTTGCAAATTGCACGTGCAATAGACACACGCTGTCGTTCTCCGCCTGATAGCTCGTGTGGATATGCTTTTCCCTTGTGCGAAAGCCCAACCATGTCCAAGCATTCTGGCACTCGTCTTAAAATTTGACGACGGGAAGCCTCAACGATTTTCAAAGCAAAAGCAACATTATCAAAAACTGTTTTTTTAGGGAGCAATCTAAAATCCTGAAAAACCACCCCTAAGCTACGCCTCAACATCGGCACTTGCTTATGTGGAATGTTCACCGCATCAAATTGATTGATCATCAACTTGCCGCTTGTTGCACGTTCCTCACACATCAATAGCTTGATTAAAGTCGATTTGCCAGCACCGCTGGGTCCTACTAAAAATATGAATTCACCTTTATCAATGAAACAATTGATGTCTGAAAGTGCTGTCACATTGTTATCATACACCTTACTGACCTGTGTTAATCGGATCATGCCTACACCGCCTATTGGAAAAGTTTTATTACGCCGACAATGAATATCGACATGATGGCTAAAATCGAATTGGGTTGGAATCTAAATATTTTTTTACCATCATCGCAACTTTAAAAATAATGGCGTGTTCAAATATTCTTAAATCCAAATTGGTGATTTTCTGAATTTTGTCCAGTCGATACACCAATGTATTACGATGCACAAACAATTTGCGTGAGGTTTCACTCACGTTTAAATTGCATTCAAAAAACTTATTGATGGTGAGCAGGGTTTCGCTGTCTAGCGAATCAAGTGAGGCGTCTTCAAACACTTCCTCTAAGAACAATTCGCATAATGTGGTTGGCAATTGGTACACCAAGCGCCCTATTCCTAGCGTGTTGTACATCATGATATAGTTTTGCGATTCAAACACTTTGCCCACCTCAAGTGCTACCTGTGCTTCCTTATAAGAGCGTGCCAAGTCCTTTACATGTCGAGCAACCGTGCCAACGCCTACAAAAGCCTTGACCATCGCTTCAGAATTGAGGGTGTTGATAATGATTTTCGCCAGCTTTTCCAAATCCTTTGGCTCACAATTGTCCTTAACCTCTTTTACCAGCACGGAATTATACTCGTCTAACGCAAAAATAAAGTCTTTATTTTTGGTTGGGAATAAATTCTCTATCATTTCAGGCACGTATATGCCTGATTTTTCGTACGTACGAATTAAAAATAGCACACGATGCGCATCGAGCTGTATGTGCAATTCTCTTGCTTTGATGACAATGTCACCTGGCAAAACATTGTCAAGTAAAACATTCTTTATAAAATAGCCCTTGTCATATTTGTCATCATAATAAAGCTTTAAGTTTTGAATGCAAATTGCAAACATTTTAAGACTTTTTTCTGCATCTGCATCGTCCCCTGCTATGAATACAAAATATTCTAAACGATTTTTATCACGTATCACCTTTACCGTATACTTATCTAATTTGAACATTTCAACATGGTCTGCAACGTATTCAGGTAGTCCTTCAAAATTCTCACCACATAAGTTCTCGTTTTGAGCAGCGATAATTAAGCCCGTGTCATCTGCGACACCGAT
>JACMMQ010000298.1 GCA_014378955.1 Clostridia bacterium | reverse complement strand
TTGCAAATTCATTTTGACAATGTCTTGTTGCGTTGCATCATAACCGGTTTTTCTAGCGCCACCTTCGCTTGCGCAATGGATAATACGGTTGATTTTATGGGTCTTGATAAAGCCATGTACCGCATTGGCATCTAGTAAATTTACATCTGCTCTTGACGTTTTTAACACTTGCATTTTATGTTGCAGGGCTTCTGCCAGATTTTTGCCTACAAAGCCACCAGCACCAGTAATCCAAACCTTTACATTCATTGTTCATCCTCAACTAATTCTATGAGCATATTGGCTTCAAATTCTTCACGAGGCAAAAACGGGAACATATCCTCGAGAGGCTTTGACACCATTTTTCCGTCAGGTTTCTTCATGGAAGAAATTTTAGGCAACATTGGTTGCCAAGGATCCATCATCACTTCACAAATAAACGCACCGTCACTCGCCATCATTTCCTTGACCTTTTCATCCATTTCTGACATGGTATGAATACGATTGAAAGGAATGCCATAGGCGGTTGCAATTTTTTGCAAATCAGGACAACTCACACCACTATCAGGGTGACACGCCGTGAAATTGTCTGGGAAAAAGTTGCTTTGTGTTATTTTGATTGATAAATAGCCATCATTATTAAACACAATCATTTTAATAGGCAATTTATAATGCACCACTGTTTGAAGCTCTTGTATATTCATTTGTAAACTACCGTCATTTTCAAAGCAATACATTGTTTTTCTATCATTTGCAATACACGCACCAATTGCAGCAGGCAAGCCATAGCCCATGGATGCACATGCCTTGTTATAGATGAGTCTTTGTCCTTGCTTTAATTTGAGTGCCTGCAACGACGAGATGTAAGCCGTGCCATTGGTGGTAACAATATGGTCATTGGGCGAAAAATAATCCCACATATTTTGTAAAAAGCAATACGAATTAACGTGGTCTTTTTGCTCTACATGGCAAGCATCCGCATTGTTATAATGTTCCTTCCAATGCACACATTTCTTTTGCCAAGTATCACAAGCTAAGGCACCAAAGCCTTTTTCTTGCCAGCTTTTTCGCAAAGCATGAATAAACTTGCCAGCATCGGTACATATGGGTAGGTGTGCTTGAATAGACTTTTTCGCTAACTCTGCACTGTCAATATCGACTACAACCTTAGTCGCTTTTCTAGCAAAATGCTTATAGGTAAAGCCAATATGTCGAAGCATTAGACGTGAGCCAATGCTCAACAATACATCACAGTTTTGCATTGCAAAATTCGCACCACGCTGTCCTGAAATGCCTGGTGTACCAACGAAATAGGGGTACTCCTCCCCCACCAAATCCTTCCCATTGATGGACGAAATAACAGGAATTTGTAGTGTTTCAATTAATTTCAGCAGTTGTTCTTCCGCCCCCGACAAGCGAATACCATTGCCTGCAATAATGAGCGGGCGATGCGCATTTTTCAAAAGTGTTACCACTTGATCAATTTGCGCATGCATGCCTTGTTCCAATGCTTCACTAGGCGGTGTAAACGAAATTAAGGCGTTTTCATCAATTTGACTACCTTGAATATCCAACGGAATATCAATCCAGCACGGACCAGGACGACCACTCTTTGCAAGATAAACCGCCTTTTGCAAATGATATTTGATGGTATTTTTATCGGTAATCATCACCGCATATTTTGTTATAGACTTAACAAGATCTACGATATTTAGCTCTTGGTCGCCAAATTGTCTCAGACCCATATCATTTTGATAAATGGTATCCTCTAGCTTCACCTGTCCTGAAATGGTAAGAGATGGAATGGAGTCTAACCAACAACCCGTCACACCTGTGATTGCATTGGTGCCACCAGGCCCTGTTGTCACAAACGCAACACCCAAATCATTTTTAAATCGTGCATAACCTTCAACCGCCATTGCTGATGCTTGCTCATGGTGATTACAAATGTAGCGCATCTTATTATTTCTGCCCACCGCATCAATTAGATGCATATTACCGCCACCCGACACCAAAAATATGTCTCGAACGCCTAATTGCTCTAAATATGAAACAACATAATCAGATACTTTCATTCTTTCACCTCCAAAGTATTTAGCTATTGGCTCCTAGCTGCATCTTTTGTGTATGTTAATATTTGCTCGATACACAGCTGTCGCATATCCTGCTTGCCATCAACCAATTGTTGATACCATGCCACTACCCTTATAAGTGCATGTGTTAAGCTCCAAACTGGTTGCCAACCTAACAATTGTTTCGATTTGGAAATATCTAATTTCAAATAGTTTGCTTCATGGGGATATTCGCCAGTTTGCACGCTATATTGCGCCTCATTTCCCCACAAATCACAAAGCTTATCCACTATCCATTCTACTTTTTTAGCATCTTCATCAACTGGTCCAAAATTCCAACCCTCTGCAAACTTTACGCCCTCTTGTGTGAGTTGCTGTGCCAATATCAAGTACCCAGACAATGGCTCTAAAACATGCTGCCAAGGTCTAATAGCATGTGGACTACGAATTTGTATGGTCTCACCTTTTAAAATTGCACGCATGCTATCAGGTATCAAACGATCCTCCGCCCAATCACCGCCTCCAATGACATTACCAGCACGAGCCGTTGCTAATGCCGTGCCATGTACATGATAATTGTCAGGGTGGAAATAAGAGCTTCGATATGCCGATGCAACTAATTCGGAACAACCCTTGCTATTGGAATATGGGTCAAATCCACCCATCGGGTCACTTTCACGATAACCCCAGCACCATTCCTTATTATCGTAACATTTATCGGTGGTGATGTTGATACATGCCTTCACGCCGCCACACTGTCTAACCGCTTCTAGCACATGTACCGTACCCATCACGTTAATTTCATACGTTTCAATGGGTGCGAGGTAGGATTCACGCACCAAGGGCTGTGCAGCCAAATGAAATACGACTTCTGGTGTAGCCGCCTTCATGGCTGTATTTAAAGAAGCAAAATCACGTACATCACCCCGTATATCCGTGATATCATTTGATAATGCAAGCATGTCAAATAAGCTAGGGCTTGTAGGTGGCTCAAGCGAATAGCCTGTAACCTTAGCCCCCATCATGTGAAGCCACAGTGTCAACCACGACCCTTTAAAGCCTGTATGTCCAGT
>JACMMQ010000297.1 GCA_014378955.1 Clostridia bacterium | reverse complement strand
TTATCAAAATCGTGGTCTGGATAGGGATAGTTGCCTACATATTTGCATAGATCAACGGTCATCGTGGGTCTGCCATACTTGCCATGTACATAATCAAAAAACGAACCACCATAGGGTGATGACGAGTTGTCAGTTATGTCAATGAAGCCTGTATCCTTTTTAACCATTTCCCCAATGCCTGTTTTTTTGTTGATGCCATCTGCCCAATAAATAACTTGTCCTTGCGTATGCATGGATAAAAAGGCTTGAAACTCTACGGAAGCTATATAGGTTGTCATTGCTTGCACTTCTGGTTCTGTGTTGGGGTAATCCCCGTTAAACCCCGTGGAAGCTCTGCCGTTTTTATTCCTTTTAGCATTCCAGTTAAAATCATAATTCCAGTTTAGGTCTACGCCACCCGCATTGGCTTTCCACGCACGATAGCCATATTGCTTGCTTTCTGTAATGGGCAATTTTTTAACAAAGTCACGCCAACTTTTCAACGCATCTGTGCCACCTTGCACCAAGGCAACGCCATCTGGGTTTACCATCGGTACAATGCAAAATGTCACATTGTCCAGTATCTCCTTGATGTTGAAATCGCCTGCATTTTCGCCCATGCCGTACATATGGGCATATTGATCAATTGCATACATCAGATAGGTGGTGGTTATGTATTCTCTGGCATGGTGCGTACCACATACAAATATTTTTTTATCCCCTTTGCCAAATTGTATCAGCTGTATATCTCTACCCTCTAAGGATCTCCCAATTGTGGAAGTTTTGATTAAGTCAGGATACATATTTGCCAACTTTTGTGCATCTGACTTCATAAACTCATAGCTATAAGCACTATATGGATACACGTTATAGCCGATGTTAGGCATAACGGTTGGCATTGGCGTAGTAATAGATGGTTGGGGCGTAACAATTGGTGGTTGGGGCGTAGTAATAGTTGGTTCGGGCGTAACAATTGGTGGTTGGGGCGGCGTGGTAAATGCTGTAATATGTAGGTCCGGCATCCACATTTTAACCGCTTTTAATTCGCCAACCCAACCTACCTCACCAAAGGGCTTCAAGCTGTTCATGAATACAATGTTTTTTCCGTCAATCTGATAGCTGTCCACTTCAACGCCATTCACAACCATTTTTATATCGGATTTTAACACCTCCGCTACCACTGAACCCACTGGCTTTATATTTTTATATACAGTGCCAACAGGGGTTATTTCCTTTGCCGTGCTCCGTGTAATTTCAATTGTCTTTTTTTCATCATCCCTTGTAACTTGAAAACCATAATTGCTTAAATCCTCCGCAATGACAGCCGTGTTGCCATCAATATTATAAGAGGCAATGATGTAATGATTGATGTACGTGACGATGTCTGTATTGACGGCATACATAGCAGCATTGCCATCAGTAGCCGCCAATACCGTACAATTTCCCATTAGTAACCATAACATAACCACTAAGCCTGCCGTAAATTTTTTTTGCATTTGATACACCTCCGTTGAATTTCGCTGTTTTAGAGCCTATAAGAATTGCATATAAAAGATTTCCATTGACTATTATACACGGATTTTTCTATGAATGCAATGAAAATACAAACTAATAAAGTGTATTTTTTCAACTATAATATTGTCACATTTACACGACAAGCATTTGACATTTGTCATTCACAGCAAAAAAAATGCCCCCTTGGGCATATACCTTTGGAAGTCACTTTAATTTTTATGATAGACAGTACCCGTATCCATTAGACCCCGCAGTAAAATTCGTTGATGTTCACGGTCATTTTTATATTCTATCACCCAAATAGGCCATATGTAGTCTGTGGCCGTTCTTTTGCCAGCTTTGGCAATGCCAATCATGTTTCCAAGGTCTTCGTCATGATTAAATTCATCACTTCTACTGTATACAATGTTTTTGTAAATTAAAGCATCACCTTGAATTTGATAGACATCTATACAAAATCTAGTGTATACAAAAAATGATGGTATCGACAAAACCACTAATATAGAAAAGGTAACAAGTAATTTTACCCAAAGTTTCATTTTATACCTCCAAAGTTGGTAAATTGCACTTACCATAACTTATAATGCTGAACCCTTATACGAGGATATGCTCTTATTTTAAAAACAATTAAATTATATAACGGAAGCTATTAAAAAGCAATAATGCTAACAAAAAAAACATGCGTACACATTTAAGTGCGCATGTTTTGATACAACCCATTTTTATACTTTATTTCTCCAACTGTGCAACCTTATACGATAAGGTCATCAAGCTATCGCTCAAATGCACATTTTCCACTGCAACAGGCTCGTCAAAGGACAGCTCTGCAAACGAATAATTCCATAGCCCCTTGATGCCATACTTGACTAGTTTTTCCGCTATATCAGGTACGGTGTCTCGTGGAATGGCTAAAATGGCAATGTCGGCTTGTTGCTGCCCCATAAACTGCTCCAGTGCGTCCACGTGCAAAACGGTCAAATCCTTGATGGTTTCGCCTACTACTTCTTGCGCATTATCAAAAATACCGATGATTTTGTAGCCCTCACGGTTAAAAAAGCGGTAGTTTGCCAACGCACGTCCTAAATTACCAGCACCTATGATAATGACCGTATAGCCATTGTACACGCCCAATATATTGCCAATTTCATTGTATAAAAAATCCACCTGATAGCCAAAGCCCTGCTGTCCAAAGCCACCAAAGCAGTTAAGATCCTGCCTGATTTGTGAGGCGGTCACGCCCATTCGCTCACTCAACTCATTCGAAGATATACGGTCAATGCCTTGGTTTAAAAGCTCGCCCAAATAACGAAAGTAGCGTGGCAATCGCCTAATAACAGCGGCGGAAACCTTTTTCTCACTCATGTACATCCTCCTCATGCTTAACGTTGGCTTTGGCATTTCTGACATGCTCGCACGTCAATTGTTCTGCCTTGTTGCTATCCCGAGCGATGATTGCGTTTAAAATCGCCTTATGCTCATCCAAGGCTTTTTTTGCACGTCCAGGCGATTCAAACGAAACCACTCTTGCACGCTTGATATAATGATGAAAATTCGTCAGTGTTTGTCGCAACGGATTGCTTTTACACGCTTCGTAAATGAGTTCATGAAAGCGTGAATCCATTTCCTGTAAATGCCCCATATCATTTCGTTTCACATAAAATTCAAATAAATCTACCGACTCTTTTAATTGGTCAATTTCATCGTGCGTGATTTTTTCAACTGCCCATCGTGCGGCAAGCCCTTCAATCAACATGCGGATGGCGTAAATATCGTCAATGTCCTGTGCCGATATCCCTAGTGCCACAGCGCCCTTATTGGGGACAATACGCACCAAGCCCTCTAGCTCCAATTGCCGAATGGCTTCACGCACAGGGGTACGGCTGACACCCAATTCATCGGACAGCTTGGTTTCAATTAAGCTTTGTCCTTGTGCAATTCTACCGCTTAATATACCCTCTTCAATCGCAGTAAATACACGTGCACGTAGCGAAGATGTATCGTGTTCGTAGGGTTGCTCGATTTTCTTAACCATTTTTAACATCCTCTTGTAACGGTTTTGTGAGAAGGTTTATATTTTAATTAACTTAGTTTGATTGAATTGTTTCCATGATGTAATCTGCAAATTCAGCACCTGTTGCCCCTGTTTCACGCCCTGTGATAGCGATTTTCTTCTCTGTATACATACATTTGTCTAGTGCTTTTTCGAGTTTAGCACCCTTTTCTGCAAAGCCGATGTGCTCTAAAAGCATTGCCGCTGCACGAATGATGCTACATGGGTCAGCGTACTGGTCACGTTTTTCTTCCACCATACGAGGGGCTGAACCGTGAATAGCTTCAAACATCGCGTAACGCTTGCCAATGTTTGCACTGCCTGCTGTACCCACACCACCTTGGAATTCTGCCGCTTCATCTGTTAAGATATCACCATAAAGGTTGGGCAACACAAGCACTTGGAATTGTGTTCTACGCTTAGGGTCTATAAGCTTTGCGGTCATAATGTCGATGTACCAATCATCCACTTCAATGTTTGGATAGTCCTTACCAACCTGTTGGCAAAGGTTTAAAAACTTGCCATCGGTGGTTTTGACAACATTTGCCTTGGTCACGATGGTCACACGCTTTTTGCCAGCCTTGTTGGCATAATCAAAAGCGGCTTTAGCAATTCTATCTGTGCCTTCTGTGGTGGTAATGGTAAAATCCACTGCAAGGTCGTCATTCACATGCACGCCCTTACTCCCTACCGCATACGAGCCCTCTGTATTTTCTCTAAAAAATGTCCAATCAATACCTTGATCTGGCACTTTTACTGGGCGTACATTTGCAAATAAATCTAACTCCTTACGCATTGCGACATTGGCACTTTCAATGTTTGGCCATGGGTCGCCAGCACGTGGTGTGGTGGTAGGCCCTTTTAAAATAACATGGCATTGCTTCAATTCTTCCAAGACATCGTCTGGAATGGCTTTGAGCGTTGCTGCACGATTTTCAATGGTCAAGCCATCAATCACACGAAATTCTACCTTGCCACTTTTTACTTCGTCTGCCAATAAAAACGCCAAAATGCGGTGTGCTTCCTTGGTGATTGCAGGGCCGATGCCATCCCCTGCCGCTACACCAATGATAATTGGGCATAAAGTAGAAAAATCTATAAAGTCCTTGAGGGCTTTCATTTTTTCCACTCTGGTTAATTGTTCGATCAGTAATGCCTTGAATTTCTCTGCTGCTGCTTCAATTTGTACA
>JACMMQ010000296.1 GCA_014378955.1 Clostridia bacterium | reverse complement strand
TGAGCCGTTAAACTTCTAAGCTGTTCAGTTGCGATAATGTACGTTCTAGAAGGATTTTCACTGATTTCTAGTTGACGCATTTCCCAAGCATTGTTTCGAAGCATATTGATAACCTGCCGTGCAAAAACATCACCAATGTTTTCCAAAGTTGGCGATAGCAAATCAAAGGGTGAAATATCATTGAGATATTGCCCTTCATATATAGATAAAAACAGCTCAATCTTCTTTTCAATTTCAGTGAACTGAACGAATACATCCTCATTGATTTTTGTAATGTACAAAACAATTTCCCAAGTATGAGGATGAACTGTGCTGTTTTTGTTATTTATTTTTACGGAGTGCATTGCATTCAAATAAAATTTGAAGCGATACTGTTTAGTTAACATGTCATCACACTCTACCCTTTTTTGGACGTTATAATACGCTATATAAGTATCCTAATTACATTATATAGGATACTTATAAATAATTCAATACATTTTTCCAAAATTTCCATTTAAATACCTTATTTCTCAGAATGAACATCATGCAATTACAAAAAACACTTGACAACTAAAGCCTAAAATATTACTATAATAGTATATACAGAGCGTATATAGCATTAGACGAGATGAGTAGAGATGAGAGTAGTGAAGACGAGATGAGTGTAAGTGCCATCAATCCCTAAGACAAATGGTCGTAGGGTTTATCTTCCATAATATTCTCATGTCTGCTTCAGTGATGAAGGAGGCATTTTTTATGTTAAATTATTCGTTAGAACAGGTGAAGGCATTGAGCCAACAGTACAACCTCATTGGCTTAACGGAAATGTGTTACGCTGATACGCACACCCCTATCAGCATTTTTCAAAAGCTTTCCAAACAGGCACATTGCTTTTTGTTGGAAAGTGTAGAGGGCAACCAAGACCGTGCAAGGTATTCATTTATTGGACGCAATCCATTTTTGACCTTTATTCACCGAGAGGGCAATACAACCATTGAACATGCAGACGGAACGGTCGAACAAACCACGGGTAATCCTGTGATGCAGTTAAAACAATTGATGGAAAAATATCGTGTTGCACCGTTAGACCAGCAATTACGCTTTACTGGTGGCGCAGTTGGTTATTTCGGCTATGATTTAATTCGCCACTATGAGCATTTGCCCAATGTGCCGTACGATGATTTGCAATTGCCAGAAGCTCATTTTATGCTTTGTGACGAGGTGATTGTGTTTGACCATGTCAAGCAAAAGATTTTGATTATTGTGCATTTGCACACAGAACAAATAATTGATCAAGCCTATGAAAAGGCATGTGAGCGCATAGAAGCCATTAAAAATGAATTGGCACAACCGCTTGAAACACCAAAATTATTACCAAAAGGCAAATTCACCCTCAAAAGCAATGTTAGTAAGGACGAATTTTGTGCAATGGTCAACAAAGCCAAACAATATATCAAGGACGGCGATATTTTTCAAGTGGTGCTGTCACAAAGACTGACCATTCAGACCGATTTAGACCCGTTAAAGGTGTATCGTGCGTTACGCATTATCAACCCATCGCCCTACATGTATTACCTCAAGTTTGATGATTATGCTTTGGTTGGGGCATCGCCTGAAATGCTCGTACGTGTGACCGATGGCGTGGTGCGTACCTGTCCGATAGCAGGCACAAAACCACGCGGCAAGGACGAACAAGAGGATGCACAAATTGCGGCGGCGTTATTGGCGGATGAAAAGGAAATTGCGGAGCACAATATGTTGGTGGATTTGGGTCGAAATGACATTGGCAAGGTGTCAAAATTTGGCACGGTTGAGGTCACCGATTATAAACACATTGAAAAATATTCCCATGTGATGCACGTCGTCACCAATGTCAAGGGCACGTTAGCAGAGGGCAAGGATGCCTATGACGCCTTGATGGCGGTAATGCCTGCTGGTACGCTGTCTGGTGCGCCTAAGGTACGAGCAATGGAAATCATAGATGAGCTAGAAAATGTCAAGCGTGGCTGTTATGGCGGTGCGATTGGGTACATCGGCTTTGACGGAAGCTTGGATAGCTGTATCACCATTCGCACAGTGGTGTTTAAAAATGGCACAGCATATCTACAAGCAGGGGCTGGCATTGTCGCAGACTCTATTCCTGCATCAGAATATGAAGAAACGCTGAGCAAGGCAAATGCCTTGCTCAAAGCACTCGAGGAAGCAGGTGACATCGCATGATTTTAATTATAGATAATTATGACTCTTTTACGTACAATTTATATCAATATTTTGGCGAAATCAATCCTAATATTGAAGTGGTACGTAATGATAAAATTACCGTTGAAGAGGTACTTGCGAAAAACCCTTCCCATTTGGTTATATCACCAGGGCCTGGCTTTCCAAACTCCGCAGGCATATGCATTGACTTAATTCGAAAAGCAAGTGGACAGTTCCCTATATTGGGTATATGCTTAGGGCACCAAGCCATCACCGAAGCATTTGGTGGCAAGGTAGTACATGCGCCACGCTTGATGCACGGCAAAGCGGATGTTGTCAATATTCAAACGGACAGTCCGTTATTTCAAGGCTTATCGGAAAAATTAGAGGTAGGGCGTTATCATTCACTCATTGCACAAAATAATTCACTGCCCGATACGCTCAATGTGATTGCAAGCACAGAGCAAGACGAAATCATGGCGGTGTCACATACACAGCATAATACCTTTGGTATACAGTTTCACCCAGAATCCATTTTAACACCTCGTGGCAAGGAAATTATCCAAAACTTTTTAAAGCTAAAGGGAGGGCGTGCGAGATGAAACAAGCGATCCATCAAGTAGTGGGACGTGAACATTTGACCTATGCGCAAGCAAAAGAGGTCATGCATCATTTGTTGGGCGGAGATGCTACAGAGGCGCAAACCGCCTCCTTTTTTACCGCCTTACGCATGAAGGGTGAAACAATAGACGAAATTGCAGGCCTAGCGGCTGTTCTTCGTGAAAAGGCGACCTCCTTTACGCCCGACGTGCCCTTTCATGTCGATACCTGTGGCACTGGCGGAGATGGGGTCAACACCTTCAATATTTCCACGGCGGCTACCTTTGTCGCCGCTGCGGCAGGCGTGAAAATCGCCAAGCACGGCAATCGGGCTATTTCCAGTAAAAGCGGAAGTGCGGACGTATTAGAGGCATTAGGTATTGATATTGCACTTGAAGCACATGATGTGAAAAAGTCTGTGGAGGAGTTTGGACTAGGCTTTATGTTTGCCCGAGTGTTCCATAAGCACATGGCACTGGTTTCAAAGGTGCGTGGCGATTTATCTATGCGTACGGTGTTTAATATTTTAGGTCCATTGTCAAACCCGTCCAATGCCAAGGGGCAATTCATGGGGGTTTTTGATGGTGCATTGACCACTTGTATCGCAAATGTAATGATGAAATTAGGCGTTACACATGGGCTGGTGGTGCATGGCAAGGATGGACTGGATGAAATCACTACCACGACAGAAACAATTGTAGCTGAAATTAAGAATGGCGAAATTATAGAATACATGCTCACACCCGAGCAATTTGGGCTTGAACGTGCAACCATAGACCAATTGCGTGGCGGAGATGCCACTGAAAATGCACAAATTATAGTGGATATTTTCAAGGGCGAAAAAGGCGCAAAGCGTGACATTGTGGGGCTTAACGCTGGTGCAATTATATACATTGGCAAGCAAGCGAAAAGCTTGTCAGAGGGTGTGAAAATTGCACAGCAAGTAATAGATAATGGCTTGGCGCTAGAGAAGCTTCAACAGTTTACGCAATACACTGAAAAATTGAAGGAAGTGAGCGTATGATTTTAGATAAAATTGTCGCAAGCAAAGCGAACCAATTACAACAGCAAAAGACGCACATGTCTTTACAAAAAATGATAGAGGCATCAGAGAACAACCGAAGAAGTGTTGATTCTTACAATTCACTCAAGCAGTGCGAGGGGTTGGCGATGATTGCAGAGGTTAAAAAAGCATCCCCCTCCAAGGGCATTATGCGTGAAAATTTTAACCCGGTTGAAATAGCCAAAACATATGAAAAGTGTTCCGTTCAAGCCATTTCGGTATTGACAGAAAGTGCGTATTTCATGGGTGACAGTCAGTATTTAACAGACATTCGTGAGGCGGTAGCGTTACCCCTGTTACGCAAGGATTTTATCATTGATCCATACCAAATCTATGAAGCGAAAGTGATTGGTGCGGATGCGATTTTGTTAATTATGGCAATACTAGACGATCAAACGGTTTCAGACTTTAATAAATTGGCAACGTCACTAGGCTTGCAATGCTTAGTAGAAACGCATAACACGGAGGAAATCAAGCGAGCGAGTGCCATTGGCGCAAATATTATTGGTGTAAACAATCGCAATTTACAAACGTTCGAGGTGGATATACATACCACTGAAAACCTACTGCAATATATGCCAAAGGATAGCTTGGTGATTAGTGAAAGTGGTATACAAACGCATGCAGATATGACATACCTCAAAAGCATAGGTGTGCAGGGTGTTTTGGTGGGTGAAACCTTTATGCGAAGTGCAGATATTGAAGCCGCAATCAATCAATTGAGAAATGGTGTGTAAAAGCTATGAAAATTAAAATTTGTGGCATTACGCAAAATAGTGATGTTGACATCATCAATGAATTTACACCCGAATATGCCGGGTTTATATTTGCAAAAAGTCGCCGACAATTGACCATGGAGCAAGCACAAGTGTTATGCCAAAAGGTGGATAAGCGAATCAGCAAGGTTGGTATTTTTGTGAATGCGCCGATGGAAGAAATTCTACTTGCCGTTCGTGCTTGCGATTTGCAGGTGGTACAGCTACACGGCGATGAGCCACAAGCATCTATAGATACTATCAAAGCCCAACAGGATGTTGCAGTTTGGAAGGCATTTCGCATACAATCATCGAGCGATTTAGAACTTTTACAGCAATATACCGCCGATGCATTTGTGCTAGATACCTTTGTGCAGGGCGAATATGGCGGCAGTGGTCAAACCTTTGACTGGGAAATTGCAAGGATGGCGGCATCAAAGCACAAATTATTTTTAGCAGGTGGCTTAACCCCTTTAAATGTAAAGCAAGCAATTGAAATTGCGCACCCCTATGGTGTAGATGTGAGCAGTGGGGTGGCGTGCGGGGACAAAAAGGATAGAGAAAAAGTTGAACAATTCATTCGTACAGTGAAGGAGATGCATGCACATGCATAACAAAGGCAGGTTTGGCAACTACGGTGGACAGTACGTCCCTGAAACACTCATGAACACCTTAAAGGAATTAGAAGCACAATATATGCTTTTAAAGGATGACGAAGACTTTAAGGCAGAATTAAAATATTATTATGAAGAATACGCAGGCAGACCCTCTCGCTTGTATTATGCAGAGAAAATGACCAAAGATTTGGGTGGGGCAAAGGTTTATTTGAAACGTGAGGATTTAAACCACACCGGTAGCCATAAAATAAATAATGTTTTAGGGCAATGCCTATAGGCTCGCCATATGGGCAAGAAAAAAGTGATTGCAGAAACAGGTGCAGGTCAGCACGGGGTCGCAACCGCCACAGTGGCGGCATTGTTCGACATGTCGTGTGAGGTGTTCATGGGGCAAGAGGACATGGAACGACAGGCACTCAATGTCTTTCGTATGCGTCTGTTAGGCGCAACGGTCACAGCGGTTAAGTCTGGCACTGGCACGCTCAAGGATGCTTGTAATGAGGCAATGCGTGCATGGGTAGCACGTGCAAACGATACCTTTTATGTGTTGGGGTCAGCACTAGGCACACACCCGTATCCAACCATTGTAAGGGATTTTCAAAGCGTCATCGGGCAAGAGGTCAAAGCACAATTGATGCAAAAAGAAGGTGTATTACCTGATGTATTATTGGCATGTGTTGGCGGTGGTAGCAATGCCATAGGGCTATTCCACCCATTTTTACAACACGATAGCGTTCAGATGATTGGCGCAGAGGCGGCTGGAAAGGGCGTAGACACGGCATTGCATGCGGCAACCATTTCAAAGGGAACAGTGGGTGTATTGCACGGTATGAAATCGTATTTTTTACAAGATAAGCAAGGCAATATAGACCCTGTGTATTCCATATCAGCAGGACTAGATTATCCCGGCATTGGCCCCGAGCATGCTTTTTTAGCGGATAGTGGCAGGGTGAAATATGTACCAGTGACTGATGACGAGGCAGTGTCGGCATTTCAATATCTTGCCAAAACAGAAGGCATTATCCCTGCAATCGAGAGTGCACATGCCATCGCACATGCCATCAAGCTAGTACCAACGTTGCCAAAGGAACAAATCATCGTCATATGCCTATCGGGGAGAGGGGATAAGGACGTACAGGCAATTGCACGGTACATGGGGGAGGATATTCATGAATAGAATAGAAAATAAATTTGCCGCCTTAAAAGATGCAGGCAAAAAAGCACTCATTACTTTTTTAACAGCAGGCGACCCGAACATTACGCAAACCAAAAAGCACATTGTTGAAATGATTGAAAATGGTGCAGACCTTGTCGAAATCGGCATTCCTTTTTCTGATCCAGCCGCAGAAGGTCCAGTCATTCAAGCAGCGAACGAACGTGCTTTGAAAAATGGTATTAGCGTATCGCAAATTATGCAAATGGTACAGGAAATCAGACAGGATACAGATGTACCGTTGGTCTATCTTTTATATTTCAACACCATTTTACAATATGGCTTAGATGCGTTCTTTTGTGCTTGTAGGGCGTGCGGTATAGATGGCGTGATAATTCCTGACTTGCCGTATGAAGAGGCACAGGAGATTGCACCGTTCGCTTCGAAATATGACATACTTCACATCACACTGATTGCGCCAACGTCGGAGGACAGAATTAAAACGCTTGTGGAAAATGCAAGAGGCTTCTTGTATTGCGTATCATCCATGGGTGTGACGGGCGTTCGACGTGAGCTTGCAACAGATTTCACGCAATTCACAAAAAAAATAAACAAGGTGACTAGCTTGCCAAAGGCGATTGGCTTTGGTATTTCCAGCCCACAACAGGTGCAAGCCGTCAAGCCGTATTTTGATGGTGTAATCGTCGGCAGTGCCATCGTCCATATCATTCATCAAAAGGAAGATTTGCCGCAATATATCGCTTCACTTCGACAAGCACTTGACGACAATTAACCAAAAAGACAGAAGGGTTTATTTCCTTTTCTGTCTTTTTTTACGCCGTTTTTGAACATAATTTGTCGTAATGCTTGCATATTTATATATAAATGTCAACCAAATATTCTAATATTGTTCATAGATTTACAATTTTCTTTCGAGGTTAACCTTATACTATATGTAGCTAGAGAACCTTTTATGCTACATTAGGAGGAATTACGATGGACACTATTGAAATATTACCGTACAAACGCATTAGTAAGCAGGCAAATCAGCAAACGATGCCCGTAACGAAGCGGTTTGCATTTGTGCTTAATAAGCTTGACTTCCTTTATGGTTTGATGGGCTTAATGATAGGGCAAGCAGCGATTTTTAACATCTCCGAGCCGTTTTGTGTTGCTTTTTTAGTGGCGGTGGTGGGTTCACACATGTCATCATCCCTGTTTGCGGTTGTCGGGGTGCTCGTAGGCGCAATACTCACTGCTGGATTTGTCATATTACCCAAGTATTTACTGATGGGTATTGTGTTTGTGAGCTGCATGACACTCATGCGTACATTAAAGATACAGCAGGCAGAGGTCGCAAAGGCAACACTCGCCGCAATCGCATTTTTCAGTGTAGGATGCTTGTGGCTCATGCTTGGAAGCTTCTTGATGTACGACTTTATGGTACTAGTGGTCAATGCGATCGTTGTATTCTTATGTACTTATTTATTCACCATTGCAATGCCAACGATTTTCGAACCCATCAAACGAATTAACCGTGAGCAGTGTGTTAGCGTGATTGTGTTGCTCTGTATCATCATCCTTGGGCTGCCAGCATGGAAATTTTTCGGTCTCTTTTCACTGCGTAATGTGTGTAGCATATGGTTTTTGCTATATTTTTCGTACAAGCAAGGTGCGGCATACGGCACTACGGTGGGGCTTCTAATGGGCGTTTTGAACGGCATTGGCACAGATAATATCACCCCTGTGATTTGTAGCTATGCCATATCGGGCATGTTTGCAGGCATGTTCAATCGGGTGGGGAAAACAGGCTCAGCATTGGGGTTTTTATTGTCTAACGCCTTGTTTACACTGTTTTTAAATGGCTCTTCTGAGGTTGTTATTCGCTTGACCGATACCATTTTATCAATTGTGATGTTTGCTAGCATTCCGCATCAACCAATCAATGCTTACATTGCACGCTTTATCAATGTCAATCGCAAAAGTGATGGCAGAGAGGACAAAATCAAGACTGCCTTTGTCAATCGGTTACATGAAATTGGTTGCTCGTTCGAAAAGGTCGCACAAACAGTGAACGGGCTGGCGTATAGCGAGGATGAAAATACCGATAATACAACCATTTCAGCATTCATCGAAAAGGTAGCAGGAAAGGTTTGTGCGAGCTGTGTCATTCGACAAACATGCTGGGAGCGTGATTTTCACCATACTTATAAAGCACTTTTTAACAGCTTAGAAGTGCTCGAACGCAAGGGAAAAATTGCCATCCATGACCTACCGTCCTTTTTTGTGTCAAGATGCATCCACCGCAATGATTTTATAGCGACCACGAACACCTTCTATGAAATTGATAAAATACATGCGATGTGTGCAACCAAGGTCAATGAAAGCCGCACAATCCTATCCGAGCAAATCAAATGCATGCAAAACATCATTGAAAGTGTTGCAGAGGAAGTGTCTGAAAAGGTTATTAACTGTGAGGATAAGGAACAAGCTATTTATGAAACACTGGATAGAAACACCATTGCGGTAAGTGATGTGAATGTCATTCGCAATCAGCATGGGAACTATACAGTTGAAATCATGCTCAATTATCAAACGGATGGTCGTATGAATATGATAACGGATGCGGTATCCAAAATACTGCATAAAAAAATGGTTCGGATACACGGCGTTTCTAAAAATAAATCGCAATCGGGTGAATATATTGTCAAACTCACGGAGCAAGAAACCTTTGAATTTGATACAGGCGTGTCGGTGATTAGTAAATATCGAGGGGATAAATGTGGCGATTATCATACCGCAAAAAGTCTAGGCAATGGTAAGTTTTTACTCGCTATTAGTGATGGCATGGGCAGTGGCAAAAAAGCGGCGCTTGAAAGTGAAACAACCATTACGTTGTTAGAAAATCTTTTAAGTAGCGGTTTTGATCATGACAATGCGATCAAAATGATTAATTCTGTATTGTATTTAAAATCCCCTGAGGAATCATTCGCTACGGTGGATTTATCCATTGTGGATATGTATCAAGGCAATGCAGAATTCATCAAAATTGGTGCTGCATCCACATTTTTAGTGACCGAAAAGGAAATTGACGTACTGTGTTGCTCAACTATGCCTATTGGCATGATGCAAAACATTGACATGGATCACATGTCTCGCAAATTAAAAAGCGGTGATGTTTTGGTCATGGTAACAGACGGCGTGCTTGATGCCGCACCCAAGGATAAGGTTTGTGAGATATGGTTTTCCGAAATGCTTCAATCTATGGATTTTGATAATCCACAAAAAGCGGCACAAGCGCTATTGCATACGGTGCAAAGTCTCGTGACAACGCATACGGATGATATGACCATTATGGTATCAAAGCTTCAAAAAAAACAAGGCAAGGAAAATATCCAACCCGTTTCTGCTTAATATTTTTGAAAAGTGTATATCTTTATCGCTCATGGAAAATACTTTATCATGATGAAAAGTATAAAAACATGAGGTGACGAGATGCGTTTAAGATTTACAATTGTACTTACAGCGATTTTACTGGTATTAATTGCGTTAAAGCTTCCAATTTTGCAAAGCACGCTTTCGGAATTAGGCTCAAATGGTGAAGAAGTGAAACAAATTCAAAACAAGCTAAAAGCGTGGGGCTATTATAACGATGATATTGACGGCATTTATGGGCGATTAACTGAAAATGGCGTAAAATACTTTCAACGTAAAAATGGACTTGCTCAGGATGGTGTAGCAGGGCCTAAAACGTTGGCAGCACTAGGGCTGAATCCAAATACTGCAGGAGCACCAAGTGGCTACGGGAGTGGCGATAGGGATTTATTAGCACGTGTTATCAATGCTGAGGCACGTGGTGAACCATACATTGGTCAGGTTGCGGTTGGCGCAGTTATTTTAAACCGTGTAAGGCATCCATCCTTTCCCAAAACAATTCCGAGTGTCATCTATCAACCAGGTGCATTTACGGCAGTTGATGATGGACAAATACACGCTAATATGACTGCAACAGCCTACAAGGCGGCCGTAGATGCCTTGAATGGTTGGGATCCGACCTATGGGTGTATTTATTATTTTAATCCAAATACCGCTACTAGCGCATGGATATGGTCTCGCCCCGCAGTACTCACCATTGGTGAGCATATATTTACGAAATGATAAAAAATAAGGTAGCGATTTTCATTGGCGTAATCGCTGGACTACTCAATGGTTTTTTTGGTGCAGGCGGCGGCACCGTGTTGGTGCCAATGCTTGAAAAAGGCATGGACATACCACCGCACAAGGCGCACGCAACCGCTATCGCCATTATTTTGCCCTTTACGCTCATGAGCATTTTCTTTTATATGAAAAGTGGTGCAATTGATTGGCAAATTGCAGGGCAGTGTTCTTTAGGGGGCATTATCGGTGGCTTTGTGGGCGCAAAAACCTTGAAGCACATTCCGACGTTATGGCTCCATAGGATATTTGGTGCATTTATGATCATTGCGGCAGTGAGGATGTTATTTTAAAGATGATACTAATAGCAATAGGCATTATAGCAGGCATAATCAGTGGAATGGGCATTGGCGGTGGGTCAATTCTCATTCCTGTTTTAGTTTTAGTCATGGGTATTTCTCAAATCACCGCACAATCCATCAATCTCATATTTTTTATTCCGACCGCCTGTGCAGCACTTTTCATTCATTTTAGAGAGAAAAATATCATGATGAAAGAGGCTTTGTGCATCGCACTGTTCGGGGTAGCAGGCGCTTGGGTTGGGGCTTATTGTGTGCAATTTATTGCGCCTGAATTGTTAAAGCGTATGTTTGCTTTGTTTTTATTAGGCATGGGCGTATTTGAAATGGTTAAAAAGACAGGTTGAACTTGAATGTTCCTATTCGTATTAAAAATTAGTTGCAAAATCTTGACAACTATGGTAAATTTGTCTAAAAAGGAAATGAGCATAAAAGATGGATGAGTTGTTTGGTGTGTTACCCCTAGAGAAAAATCAAGCTGGCGATTATACGCAATACTCACCACTTGTGTTGGCATATATTGGTGATGCCGTGTACGAGCTGTATGTACGCACACGCTTAGTTGCATCAGAAAATATCAAGGTCAACACCCTACATAAGCTGGCGACTAATTATGTAAAGGCTAATGGGCAGAGTGAGCGGTTTCAGACGATTGAAGCACTTTTGTCAGAGGATGAGCTTGCAGTGTTTAAGCGTGGACGAAACGCAAAGTCGCATGTGCCTAAAAATGCAGAAATGAATGCCTACAAGCGTGCAACAGGCTTAGAAGCGCTTGTAGGCATGCTTTATTTATGTGGTAAAAAGGAACGTCTAGACCAATTAATGTCAATTTTGTTAAATTAACATGGCAATTTGTAGATTTTTACGGGTTAAATTGCTTTACACCCTTGCCATTATAAGGTATAATGTTGTGAGAAATTTAGTCGAGAGGGGTACGGTTATGGAAAAAATTAGCTTGAAACAGTTAGCGATTACAGCGACAAAAGTACGAAAAAATGCCTTGACCGCTGTTTATAGTGCGGCATCTGGGCATCCAGGTGGTTCTTTGTCAATTGCTGAAATATTGACCTTGTTGTATTTTGAAGTGATGAACATTGATCCTAAAAATCCGAAGATGGAAAATAGGGATAGATTTGTACTTTCAAAAGGACATTGTGCACCAGGTTTATATGGCGTTTTAGCAGAAAGAGGTTATTTCCCAGTAGCGGATATGAAAACCTTCAGACACATTGATAGCTATTTACAAGGACATCCAGAAATGAAGGGCGTACCGGGTGTGGATATGTCCACAGGCTCCTTAGGACAAGGCATCTCCGCTGCGAACGGCATGGCACTCGCTGGCAAGCTTAAAAATAAGCCTTACCATGTGTATGCAATTATGGGTGATGGTGAATTAGAAGAAGGTCAAGTATGGGAAGCTGCGATGTTTGCGGCACATTATAAATTGGATAATATCACCGCTTTTGTGGATTTTAACGGTCTACAAATTGATGGCAAC
>JACMMQ010000295.1 GCA_014378955.1 Clostridia bacterium | reverse complement strand
GGGTACTTGATGTGCCAAAAATTACCTTGCTTTTCTTCATAATCCACTTCTGCATCTGACAAAGCCGTGGTGCATTTTGGACACCAATTGATAATACGATTGCCTTGATAAATCAAGCCTTTTTCATATAAATTAACAAAAACTTCACGCACTGCTTTTGAACAGCCCTCATCCATGGTAAAGCGCTCTCTTGACCAGTCGCACGAACAGCCAAGTTTTTTGAGCTGATTGATAATGGTACTCCCATATTTGTGCTTCCAATCCCATACACGCTCTAAAAATTTCTCACGCCCTAAATCATAGCGTGTTAAGCCCTCTTCATTGCGTAACGCTTCCTCAACCTTGATTTGTGTCGCAATCCCTGCATGATCAGTGCCAGGTAACCAAAGTGCAGAATATCCCTGCATACGCTTGAAACGAATTAAAACGTCTTGAAAGGTTTCGTCTAGTGCATGTCCCATGTGCAACTGCCCTGTGACATTTGGTGGCGGAATGACGATGGTATACGGTTGTTTATCAGGGTCAACCTTTGCTTCAAAATAACCTTTATCCTGCCAAAGCTGATATAGCTTTTTTTCAACCTCTTGTGGTGCGTAAACTTTTTCGATATTTAACTTTTCTTCCATATCTTTTATTCCCTTCTGCCTAAACGTTCGGCACTTAATTAGTAAATGCAAGTACAGCTGCGATAAGTAGTAAAGCTAGTCCAGTGCCCTTAAACAGCAATTCTTTTTTTGCAAATTCCTCGTCATCTTGCGTAACGAAAAATTTACGAACTATTTTTTTAGAACCATACGTGATTGTTGCTGCGACAATGACAATTATGCCTATCAATATTTTAATAACCATATAAACCTCCTAAAAATATAAAAGTCCCGTCCTAAAAAAAGGACGAGACTTTATGCCCGTGGTACCACCTTGATTTTCAATAAATAATAATCTATTGAAGTCTTAATGTGCGATAACGGGCACAACCGTCATAATCTTATTGACAAAAGTCGATTTCAATTATAAAGCTCAAGAGCGACTTTCAGTGTGCCATTCCTAAAAAACCTTTCAGCCAAGGGTTTTTCTCTCTAATGGAACGCTTCACCTACTCCTCTCCATCATCGCCAGCTATATGTTTTTATAGTGCATAATATTTATTGTAAAGCCATATCAATTTGTTCTTTTGCGTTTAAAATAAAATCACAAATGAAATCTCTATTGACTTCAATTTGAATGCTATCTAATACATTCAGTATTAGTTTTTTATTGATGAGTGAATCATTCAAATTCTTAAAGTGTATGAGAGCTTCATCATTATTTTTTATGAATTCTATAAATAATGCTATTAATTTGTCGTTTTTTCTTGTAGCATCTTTCGGATAGCCTCTCGCAATGAGCACAATGTTATTATCAAAATTTGGTGCTAATGCTAATACCTCGCCCGTTTTAATATCTCTCATAACACCATAATTCTTAGTGTGTCTATCCATATTAAAGCATATTGTATCTAGAAAAATCATTTCTACGTATGCTTTTGAGCATTTGTCTGATAGCAATTTAAGCTTAGTGAAGTTTAAATTATAGTCCTCATCTTCCCCCACAATACCATTTGCCAATTCAAAATTTATGGTTGCACCATTTGTAAAATCAAGACTTCTAATGTGTTTTCCGTCCTGTTCATAATGTGCCATGCAAAAGCCCAATGCCTTTCCAAACTGGTAAATAAAAAGCTCGGAAAAAATTTCTAATGCATTGCCCTGTTTGTATAACCACCATTGATGATCAATAAGCCGCCAGCATTTTTCAAAGCTACCGATATTAGTCAGCTCGGGGGTGCTACTGATTTCGTTATTAAAGCTATCTGGGTCGCCCAAAAGGGCAAGCTTATCAAACATATTCTCTTTGAATTTTATATCGTTATAGGTTAAAACACTACCAACTTGTTTAAACCAATAATTGTCCGTAATGGTTGAAGCATTCACTTTTAGCACAATGTCAATATCATCAGCGGTTGTAAGGCGAAGTGCTTTTTTTAGTAGGCGCGAATTTGTGCGATGCTTATCAATTGCACGACCTATCAACCAACTGTCAATATCGCTATAATTCTTCAAAAATAACGGTAATAGCTGTTCGTTTACAATCGTCAATCGGGCATTTATAATGTTAGCAACTACAGTATCCCCTGACATTAAGGTGCCATTCAATTTCAAAACAATCACCTCCCGAATACCCAAATTATATCGTATTGCGAATGAAAATGCAACCCTGAATTTAGGATATTTTTCGGCTACCTGGCTTTACAACTGCACTGCCTTCTTTACACATTGGGCACTCTTTAGCATCGAACGATTGAATTTCAATGGATAACACTGACTCAAAGCGTGCGCCGAAATCGACCTTGCCAGCGGAACGGTCTACAATTGCACCTATACCAACCACTTCACCGCCCAATGCTTTGACAATTTCAATCACTTCTTTCACTGAACCGCCTGTGGTCACAACGTCCTCAACGATTAAAACCTTTTGACCAGGCTCAATAGTAAAGCTTCGACGTAATGCCATAACCCCTTCACTGTCACGCTCTGCAAAAATATTCTTAACGCCCAATGCACGGCTTACCTCGTATGCCATTTGAATAGCACCAATGGCTGGACCGATCACGAGCTCTACGCCTGCATGTGCAAACTTTTCTGCCAATGCCGCACATAGCTCCTCGCTGTATTTTGTGTATTGAAATATTTTTGCACACTGCATATAACGATTGCTATGTCTGCCAGAGGTTAATAGAAAATGTCCCTCTAATAATACCTCAGCCTCTTTTAAAACTTCTAAAACTCTATCATTTGTGATCATGATTATCCCCACCTTCAAATTTTTTCCACCAGTCTTGCTTGGAAAGTGTACTCAACTCTCCTAAGTGCTGGTTATCCCCATGATATAAAACCTCGCATTCATCCTCATCAAATATAAGATTACTGATGGAGGCATTGTCATGCCATGCTAATTGGCTCATTTGGTCGTCCCCAAGCTTTAAATAATACGTGAGCAATGCCCTTATCATTGTGCCGTGCGTGACGATGCATACCGTTTGGTTTGGATGTTTACACACAATTTCGCTAATTGCCTCAATACCTCTTTGACGCAACGCTAAAACGCTTTCGCCATTTGGTAATTGTGCAGTGAGTGGCTTGTGTTGAAAGTCATCAAAAATCTGTGCCCACTTTATGCTAATTTCAGCAAAGGTTTGATTTTCCCAATCACCACCATTGATTTCTTTGAGTCTTGCATCTATTTGTACTTCTAAATGGTGTTCTCGAGCAATGTATTGTGCAGTAGTGATTGCACGTGTCAAGTCACTTGCATAAATGGCGTCTATTTTTTCGTGTGCTAAGCGTGTTGCTACGATTTTTGCTTGCAGGTGTCCATTTTCTGTGAGCTCGGAATTGGACTGACCGTGAAAAACCCTGTCGATATTGCCTGTTGCTTCACCATGTCGAACAATAAAAATTTTTGTACTCATGCGTGTATCTGCACCTTTCCTGTAAAGTCTGATATGCTTTTTAGGTTGTGCTTTGCCATATAGGCTTCAACGCCTTCTAAAACCTTTACCGATGCGAGTGGATCAGCGAACAGTGCAGTACCAACGGCAACTGCGCTTGCGCCAGCGAGAATAAATTCCACTGCGTCCTCCCACGTCATAATACCACCCATGCCAATGATGGGGAGCTTTGTGACACTTGCTACTTGCCACACCATGCGCACCGCTACAGGCTTCACAGCGGGGCCTGATAAGCCGCCTACGTTGTTTGCTAAGATCGGTTTGCGTGTGTGAATATCGATGGACATACCCAATAAGGTATTGATCAGTGATAATGCATCTGCGCCGCCTGACTCTGCCGCTTTAGCCATATCTTGAATGCTTGTCACGTTAGGGGATAGCTTCACGATGAGTGGTTGCTTGCAATGTTTTTTCACCCTTTGCGTGATTTCAAAAACAGTGTCTGCATTGGTGCCAAAAGCTACACCACCCTGTTTGACATTCGGGCAGGATATGTTCATTTCAATTAAGTCTACCCCACTAGTCGCCAAAATATCAGCCATTTCACAGTATTCCTCAATGGTATTGCCTGAAATATTGGCAATAATTTTTGCGCTATATTGCTTTAAAAATGGCAGTTCATTTTCAATAAAAGCATGTACACCAGGATTTTGAAGCCCTACGCTGTTTAATATGCC
>JACMMQ010000294.1 GCA_014378955.1 Clostridia bacterium | reverse complement strand
TGAATGATAAATGAAGAGCCGTGTGCGGGAAAACTGCAAGCACGGTTCTGTGAGGGGCGGCAGCAGTAGAGATATTGTGGAAGCCGTCTACTTGACCGTACATATTTTGTCAACAATTGTTGCATTGTTTAATAGTTATTCTTTAAATCTGTAAAATATAAAAATATTGTGGTAAAAAGTTGCCAAAAAATGTACGTCCCCAAACGTCATTCGTCCCCAAACGTCATTCGTCCCCAAACGTCATTAGGAGAACGAAGGCTGTGTGGCATCGTAAGAGGGTATGCAGGCGGTGAACAGTGGGTCAATCGTAAAAGAGAGCTACTTTTTATGTACAATGGCTTAGCGGAATATGAACGTACAATATCCGGTAATGAGGGTATTTCAGTAGTTATTTTGAGATGACAATTAATTTGAAAGATATGCCATTTGAGGGCGCATTTTGAAGACAAAGGGGGAGTGCGTCCAGCGTTGCCTTATTCTCCATTGTGGTAAAGCAAGGTTATTATAACAAAATACTTATGTGATTGGAATATCAAAAACCCAAAATGTCCTTGACAAGGGGTACACTTTAAAGCTCAAGTCATTTAGTTAATTCTAAATACCGCCCAATTCCTTTAAGGCTAAATTGCGAGAAAGCTATTGTTGATTGATACATAAATGCTATTATAACTAATAATACTAATGATAAAGCAGTGATGCCTATGCCAATTTTTCCAACATTAGTCATAGTGTATTGCATCTGTACCTGATGCGTCCCTTTAGGTATGTCAAACACAATCATATTATCCACACGATCAACCTTTGTATCTACTCCATCAATTTTTACTTTCCAACGAGGTGTATAAGTAATTGACACCATTAACCGCTTATCTTTTTCGATCTGATAGTTAAAAGCACAGCTATTTGCACCCCATTGTACGTCTTGTGCATTGAAAACAGGTAATTCAAGGTTTTTATACATCTCTACGTTTTTAAACAATTTCTGTGTAATTTGGTTTAACACGTTGTCGCGTTCGGCGACTAAGGCGCCTTGCTCTGCACGACCTGACAAGTAATTAAATGCAAAACCTTTTAATTGGCTTAACGGACCGCCAATAAAAAACACTTGCCCCTTCTCTACCTTCTTTATGCCTATAATATCATCTATCAATTCGCCATTATCTCGACGTATTTGATAAAGTGATTGTTCTAACCCAGACAAATTAATTAATTGACCACCGCTTAAATGAATGTACTGAACATTCTTACCTGATTTTTCTGTTATTCCAATTTTATATTCACCTGCTAAATTTATACTGACTGGTGTCACGCCAAGGACGGGTGACGGGAACATTGTTCTCCCGAATTCTATAAAGACCGCTTTCCCTGATTTGGTTAGCGTAGTAATTTGCTTTTCAAACGCTTTGAGCTGGTTGAGGTTATCAATTTTGGGTTCACAATAATAAATGACCTTATAGTGATTTAAATATTCAGATGAATAGTCTAAGGGATTTTGGCTATATCCTTTTACAAACCAAGGGCAATCGGACAAGAATAAATTGCTTGCTTTACCGATGACAATGGCATCTCTTGGCTGTTCTAAAAAATAGCTTGAATGTTTTCTCTTTAAGATGTCAACGCTTTGCACACTGTCAAGTTTTTCAAAACCATTCTTTTCTAAGGTTTTTACTAACCAAGGGAAGTTGTTTCGATTAACCAAACAGGTTTGTACATTCATATCGTAGATGTTTTTTAGTAAAAAAGCATCCTTCTGATAGGCTAATGCAACATTTTGATAACGCAGATAGTCGGCAGTGGAGGTGCCCTCAATGTTCCAACCCGAAACCATGTTATACTGCTTATCATAGGCAAAATAAGTATTCATACTGCCAAAGTTTTCACCAAACCAAGCAAGCCGTCCCTTTTCAAAGCTGGCAGTTTGGTTGTCTAATTTGGCATATAGTTCCTTTTCAATGCTATAGTCTGAAACGATATTTTTGGGATATATTAAATAGCTTTGATATATTATCCATCCTGCTATGACCGCTAAAAGCAACGAGCATAGACCTTTTGTCCATTGCTTATTTTTTAAGCAATAGGCATAACCATTATTTATTTGTGACCAACCAAAGTAAGCTGTGAGTATAGTTGCACCAATCGCTGCTTGCGTCAAAATACGCCCCGGCACCAACTGGCTGGCTAAGGGAATATACTGATAAAAAGGAATATATGTACCAAAGGAAAATACAAAGGCGAAAAGGGTTTGTGCATACAAAAATAGCAAGATATATTTCTTTTTGCCTGTCTCCTTTTTTATGAATGGATAGGATAAGAATGCCAAGATGATGACAATAATGGGAAAGTAAGCATCTATGTTGTTTTTCATATCAGGAAATGCTTGTGTAATTGTATCTTTAAGCGTAGGGAAAAACCAAGTAAAATTTGCAGTGACATCCTTTGCGGCACTGGGGTCTAATGACGGTACACCAGGATTTTCAAGTGGCAATACCCCCGT
>JACMMQ010000293.1 GCA_014378955.1 Clostridia bacterium | reverse complement strand
ATGGGGCGGATATCATTATCAGTGCAACCCTCAGTCCGCATTACACCTTCAAGACAGTAGCATACACAGCACAGCTTCTTAAGCCACGCGTGCTGGTGGATTTGGCAGTGCCACGAGATATTGAAGACGGCATTGCAACATTGCCACAGCAAACGGTGTTAGATTTAGACAGCTTAAAGCAAGTAGCGGACGAAAACCAAGACAAGCGGCAGGACGAGGCACAAAAAGCCACTGCCATTCTAGAAGAATACATGCTACAATTTCACAAATGGTACACCTTTCGCAAGGTGGTACCGCTCATTCAAGAAATTCGTGAAATGACCAGGGATGTGGCGCAAAAAGAGATAGACAGCACCATTGATCAGCTCAAGGGCACAACCGCTTGTGACAAAGATAGGGTGCGGAAATCGATGGTGAGCATTGTGAAGAACATTACCAACCGATATTTGTACGACATTCGTGACAATGGGACGGTTGAGGATATAGAGGCGTATTTGCGGTGCTTGCATCACACCATGAGCACTGTGAGCGGAAAGGAATAAAAGCATGATGGGAAAGATATATGTAGTAGGCATAGGCCCTGGCGGCAGGGCAGACATGACCGAGCGTGCATTCAAGACCTTGCAAGGGGCAGATGTTATTGTGGGGTACAAGGCGTACATTACCTTGATAGAGGGCTATTTTGCAGGCAAGGAGCTTGTATCCTCTGGTATGCGTCAAGAGGTGGAGCGTTGTCGTGAGGTTTTGGCAATGGCGAAATCGGGCAAGACGGTCGCACTGATAAGCAGTGGCGACAGTGGCATTTATGGCATGGCAGGGGTGATGCTCGAGGTGGCACAGGGCAGCGGTATTGCCGTGGAAATTATACCCGGCGTGACCGCCCTGACCGCAGCTGCGGCGATTTTAGGCGCACCCATCATGCATGATTTTGTGGTGATTAGCTTAAGCGATTGCTTGACGCCGTGGGAGTTGATTGAAAAACGCTTGGAAGCGGCAGGCATGGGCGATTTTGTGGTGTGTCTGTACAATCCTAAATCCAAAACACGCACCACCTATGTCGAGCAAGCGGAAAAAATATTGTTAAAATACCGTACAGCCACCACCCCTGTGGGCATTGTGCTTAAAGCAGGACGTGAGGGGCAACAGGCGCAAATCACGACGCTGAACGGCATGGCGATCTGTGACATTGATATGTTTACCGTTTTGATTATAGGCAATTCCAACACCGTCACGCACGAAGGCAAAATGATCACGCCTAGAGGGTATACCGTATGCTAAGAATATGGGTAATTGGCGGTACGCAGGACAGCCGTGAAATTGTCAACCAATTGGAAAAAACCTATCAGGTACGCACGACGGTAGCGACCGAATTTGGCAAGCAGTGCTTACCCACCGCCATTGTCGGGCAGATGGATAGTGCGAAAATGTTAAGCTTTATCAAGGAGCATAACATCAGTTTGTGCGTGGATTGCTCGCACCCCTATGCGGTGGATGTTTCGCAAAATGCCATGCGTGCTTGTGCACGTGCCAGCATCCCTTATTTGCGTTTTGAAAGACAAGCCAGCCCATCGCAAGCGCACGTGACCCATGTGCGTGACACAGCGGAGGCGATTGCCTATTTAAAACAGCTAGAGGGCAATATTTTACTCACCACAGGGAGCAATTCGCTAGGACATTATGTCAACGGATTGCCCTTGGAACGCTTGTATGTGCGTGTTTTGCCACAATCGGAGGTGCTGTTAAAATGTGAAGCGCTAGGGCTGACGGCAGGGAATGTTTTAGCGATAAAAGGGCCTTTTGACATAGAAATGAACAAAGCCATGCTTCGGTATTGCAAAGCGACCGTGCTAGTGACCAAGGAAAGTGGTGTGGCAGGCGGTGTGGTGGAAAAGGTACAGGCCGCCCAAGACTTAGGGGTGCAGGTGATTGTGATTGATCGACCGATGGTGTATTATTTGAATAAGGTGAGTACGGTCAAGGAAGTGTTGGAATTTGTGAAGAGGTGGGCGCTGCCCAAGCCCGCCCCTTTTTGAAAAAAGGGGACAAAAACTTTAATGTAAATTTTTTTAAAAGATTGCAAGGTAGACACTAAAGTTTTACTCAATTTTTTTCAAAAAATTGCGGGTTCAAGATGACCACGCCACCTTCGTGGCTATGAATGCAAAAAACGCATTCATTCGGTCGAATAGCGGATAATATTGCTACGCAATATTATGGGTGGAACCCTTTGTTGTTTTCCGCAGAAAACGAAACCCCAAACACGCAAAGAGTATTTTTCTTTGTTACTTTCTTTTTACGATAGAAAAAGAAAGTAAGGTTTTCCATACAATAGCCTTGAATACAACATGAAAAAGGAGTCGTGACGCATGGCGCATTTTCCATTATTTGTATCACTCGAGCATAAAAAGTGCATCGTGGTAGGCGGTGGTGCGGTGGCGACACGTAAAATTACGACCTTGCTAACGTTTGAGCCTCAAATTGCCGTGATTAGCCCTGTTATAACACCTGAAATAGCGCAAATGGCAGAAATGGGCAAGTTAATATGGATGAAGCAACCGTATCAGAATGACCAACTAGAGGGCGCATTTATGGTAATAGCCGCAACGGACAACCGTGTGGTGAATGCACAAATTGCGCAGGACGCACAACATTTTAAATTATTCATCAACGTGTGTGATGATGCGGTCAGCTGTAATTTTATTTTTCCATCAATCGTGACACGGGATGATTTAGTGATAGGCATCAGCACCAGTGGCGCATTTCCTGCATTCGCAAAAAAGGTACGGTTAAAAATTGAGGCACTATTGCCACAAGCCATCGGGGCAAGGCTTAAAATTGCAAAGCAAAAGCGAAAAAATGAGGGAACGCAAAAGATATTAGCGGAAATTTGGGGTGAGGAAGCATGAAAACAATACGCATTGCAACACGTGAAAGCCGTTTGGCATTGGTACAAACGGAATGGGTCAAGGCGGAAATTTTAAAGAAAATTCCCGAATTGGACGTGCAAATACTACCATTGACCACCAAGGGCGACCAGATTTTAGACCAATCGCTCGATAAAATCGGTGGCAAGGGCTTATTTATAAAGGAACTAGAGCAAGCGTTGCTGGATGGACGTGCAGACCTAGCGGTGCACAGCTTAAAGGACATGCCAGCGGTGCTGCCAAGTGGTTTGAAAATCGCCGTATACGCAAAGCGTGAGGATGCAAGAGATGGCTTAGTGGGCAAAAAAATAGACCAACTGCCTATGGGTGCGGTGGTTGGCACCAGTAGCTTACGCCGAGCGGTACAGCTTGAGGCATTTCGCCCAGATATAAAAATCAAGCTATTGCGTGGCAATGTCTTGACACGCCTGCAAAAGCTGGATGACGGTCAATACGATGCAATCGTGCTTGCAATGGCAGGGCTTAACCGCTTAGGACTTGGCGACAGGGTGAGTGAAATATTGACAGTCGCACAAATGGTGCCGTCTGTTGGGCAGGGCATTTTGGCGATTGAAACACGTGCCGATGCCGATATTTCACAGTATATTAGCCACATTGCGGACAACAAAGCGCAAAGCTGTGCCTTGGCAGAACGAAGCTTTATGGCAACACTCAACGGCAACTGTAGCACCCCCATTGCCGCACATGCGATAATTGACGGTGAAAGCATGACCGTGTATGGCATGCTAGCACATGAGGACAAAAGCCATATGGTGCGCCATGTTGTGCATGGGAAAGTACAAGAGGCTGTGCAGTTAGGTGTTTTATTGGCAAAAGAAATAGGTGAAATGTAGTATTTAAGACCTTACTTTCTTTTTCTATCGTAAAAAGAAAGTAACAAAGAAAAATACTCTTTGAGTGTTTGGATTTCGCCGTCTGCGGACGACGACAAAGGGCGCCGCCCTTTTGAAACCCGAAATTTTTTGAAAAAAATTTAGTAAAACTTTAGTATAGAGGTTGTGTGTTATGGAAACGAACAAGAAGGGTAAAGTTTATTTAATTGGTGCAGGGCCAGGGGATGTGGGATTACTCACGCTCAAAGCAGCAGAACTATTAAAAACCGCCCACGTCGTGGTATTTGACCGCTTGGTAGGGCAAGACATTTTAAAATTAATCAATAACAATGCACTTTTAATTGACGTAGGCAAAACAGCAGGTAATCACCCCGTGCCACAGCACCGTATCAATGAGGTGCTGGTGGAACAAGCAAGTCAAGGCAAAATTGTCGCTCGGCTCAAGGGTGGCGACTGCTTTGTATTTGGCAGAGGCGGTGAGGAGGCAGAACGCTTGGTGCAGGCAGGCATTCCGTTCGAAATTGTGCCGGGCATTACGTCCGCTATCGCCGTACCAGCGTATGCAGGCATCCCCGTCACCCACCGAGATTTGGCAACGTCCTTTCATGTCATCACAGGGCATGAGCGTGAGGGCAAGGACGGTGGCATTGATTTTGAGCCACTTGCAAAGCTGAACGGCACATTGGTATTTTTGATGGGTGTTGGGAATTTACAGCACATCGTTCAATCCTTAATGGCACATGGCAAAAGCCCACAAACGCCTGTTGCCATGATTGAGCGTGGCACCACCTATGCACAACGCTCAATCAGCGGTGATTTGCAGTCCATTGTACAAATTGCTACTGAAGCCAATATACAATCCCCTGCCATCATCGTGGTAGGTGAGGTGGTTACCCTCAAAGACCGCCTATCGTGGCGTGAAAAGCTACCGCTTTGGGGCAAGCGCATCGTGGTCACACGGGCAAGGATGCAAGCGTCCGACATGGTGCAAAGGCTAGCACAGCTTGGTGCACAGGTGGT
>JACMMQ010000292.1 GCA_014378955.1 Clostridia bacterium | reverse complement strand
TTTATATTAAGCCAGCCATCGGTTGTGTAACGGGTAATGTGCTTGCGCAGCATGCCCTTTGCCACAATTTCGGTTTGCACTTCATCGTGAATGTGAGTGGTAACAGCGTATGCGCCTAAAAAAGCGTTTAAGGACAGCCAAATGCCTAATGTGAGCCAAATAATTTTATGCTGTTTCATGTTTTCCTCCGTACAATCATTATTTGTTGCAGTGAAATTATATCTCACATTAGTATACCTCTTTTTGGGCGTTTTGCATAGTTTAAGCTATAAAATATTTCTTATAATATTTTCCAATTCTACATTTTTTTCATTTATTTTTAAGATTTACACATGTTGCATTGAAAAATGGAATAATATAAGGTATAATATAAGTATCTATGCTATAATATGGTAATGGTAGCGCAAATTTTATGCCACAAATTTTTAAATAGAACGTTTACTTACGGAGGTCATTATGCAAAAAAAACCAAGAATTTTATTAGCTTTAATGGGTCTGAATATTGGTGGGGTTGAAACACATGTGGTTGAATTGGCACATGGGTTACAAAAAGAAGGCTACGAGCCCATTGTGGTTTCCAATGGTGGCGTGTATGTAAAATCCTTAGAGGAAATTAACATCAAACATTATTGTGTGCCGCTTATTAACAAAAAACCAAAGAACTTAATAAAATCATACTACATGCTGAAAAATATAATATTGGATGAAAAAATTGACCTGGTTCATGCACATGCGAGAATACCAGCGTTTGTTTTGGGTAAGTTACATAGAAGGATGAAATTCCCTTTCGTGACCACCGCCCATTGGGTATTTGTTACCAATTTTTGGCTCAAGCGATTAACCGATTGGGGACAGGTAACCTTAGCGGTGAGCAATGACATCCGCACCTATTTGATGAAGAAATATGATGTGCCCGCTAAACAAATCAAGGTGACGATCAATGGTATTTCCACCGATAAGTTTACAGGTTCAATTGATACAAAAAATATTGAAAAAGAATTTTCAATCGACAGCGATAAACAGCACATCGTGTACATGAGCCGTTTGGACGAGGATAGAAGTCTCGTTGCGCATCATGTGTTAGATATAGCGGATGAAGTATGTGCGGTGTATCCAAACGTAGATTTTATCATAGTGGGCAGTGGCAATGACTATCAAAATATTGTTAAAAAAGCAGCATTGGTGAATGAAAAAATAGGACGAAGAGCGATCATCATGACAGGTGCTCGTACGGATGTCAATGCATTTGTTGCTTTGGCAAAGGTGTTTATAGGGGTGAGTCGTTCAGCACTTGAAGCGATGGCAGCAAAGAAACCTGTTATAATAGCAGGCAATGAGGGATATATGGGGATATTTGACAAGAGCAAGCTACAAGCGGCGCAATTGTCAAATTTCACCTGCAGAGGTGAAGCGATGGCGGACGCTGAAATGCTCGCATCTGATATTTTTAGCTTGTTAGAATTGTCTGATGAAGAGCGGACAGCGCTAGGCGAATTTGGTAAGCAAGTGGTATCAGAGCACTATTCTATTTCAAAAATGACACA
>JACMMQ010000036.1 GCA_014378955.1 Clostridia bacterium | reverse complement strand
TGTATCCGCTCGGAATGACAGCGATTTTTAATATTTAATAAAAAGTGATATTTTATATAACTAGCCTATCCTTACTCAATCGTCACGCCTTGATAATAAAACTGCAAAATCTTATCGTATGTAAAGCCTTGCTTTGCCATGCCAACAGCGCCAATTTGGCTCATGCCGATGGCGTGTCCATAGCCGTTGCCCACAAAACGATACACCGTTGGGATGCCGCCTGTGTTGAGTGCCGACACACCATTTTCACTTTGCACACACAGTTGACCATTAGTTTGTGCTACTCCATCTGCTGTCATCACATGGACCGTTTGTGGCTTTTGCATCGCTACCGCTTGTCCGCTTGCTTGCACAATAAAAAGCTGTGTAATGGCATCGGTGATAATTTTATATTTTTGACTGTGCAGACCAAGCAATGTCCGTGCACCTTCACGCTCCACCGTTTTTTTATCCTTCGTGCCTTGTACTGTAAGCTTGATCACCCTGCCCGATGGGCTATATTGCTCCGCTTGCACGGACAAAATATCCCCCAAGTCATAGCCCTTTGACTGCATAAGCTCTCCGACCTTTTGGGCGGTCATTTCGACATTGTACTCATATTTTGATGCAATGTCCGCTGTTTCATACGGGTCTCGTGTCGCTTTAAAGTAGGGGTACACGCCACCCCACACATTGACAGAATCTTCCGTATAACCGCCATCCGACGCAAAAAATAACGCTTCGATTAGCTTGCCCTCATACGTCAAGACCTGCCCTTTGGTGCTGTCCACCGCTAGGTTTGAATTTACATGCTCCCCCTTGGTGCCAAAATACACCTGACAATTGGTCGTCGCATCCATATCAAAGCCAAATTTCTTATAGCGATTGATATTGCGTGCCGCATACGTTCTTGCCGCTATTGCCTGCGCCTTGAGTGCTTCGATCGGATAGGATGCCGACAGTTCATATGGCACGACATTGTATAAGTATTGCTCAAAAGGCACACGGTTAATCACGGTCATGTCACTGTTCGTAAGCCGTTTAAGCTCCACCCCACCGTGATAAGTGACCTTGTCAATGGTTACATCCCTTTTGCCATCCGCCCCTGCAATTGGCATCAGGTCTAAGCCAATATCACCATTTGGAAAGGTGAAAATCGTTTCGCCTTTTTCATTGATCAGGACGATTTCATTTGCGTTGGCGGTGCTTTTGCTTGCCTTCACTACACAGGGCTGTGCGTATGTAAACTGTACTGCTAATTTTTCGTCCTGCCAAACCCCTGCTTCAAAGCCATTTGTAAACGTTAAGGGGATGCTGGACACGGCGGACTTTTCAAAATACAGTCCAATGCGGATGGTTTGCGGTAAGCTCGGTGCGGCAAATGCGGGTATACACGTGCATAAAAACACAATCATCACGGCTATCAATCGCTTTATCATATGGGTAACATCCCTTCATTTTGTCTTAACTATAAGTATATTCGACACAAATATCTGAAATCCTGCTTAAAAAGAAGGATTTTTCGATTTGTTATAGAACATAATATATGGTAACATTAGAAGTTCATGGATAAGAATTGGAGAAAACGCATGCAAAATTTCGAAATAATCATCCCAACATTGTTTGGGTTAGAGGCAATTACTGCACGAGAAGTGCGTGACTTAGGCTACGAAACTAAGACGGTTGCAGACGGCAAGGTCACCTTTATGGGGGATTTTAAGGCGGTGTGTCTTGCCAACCTGTGGCTTCGCACTGGTGAAAGAGTGCTCATTAAAATTGGCGAATTTGAAGCCAAGACGTTTGATACCTTGTTTGAGAAAACAAAGGCACTCAATTGGGCGGACTGGATTCCTAAAAATGCGCTATTCCCCGTCAAGGGCTATTCGCTCAAATCAGGCTTGTTCAGCGTGCCTGACTGTCAAGCGATTGTCAAAAAAGCGGTGGTAGAATCGCTCAAACAGACCTATCAGCTTAGCTGGTTCGAGGAAGATGGACCGCTTTATCAAATACAGTTTAGCATTTTCAAGGATGTCGTGACCATCATGCTCGATAGCACAGGCGCTGGACTTCACAAGCGTGGCTACCGCGAAAGCTCAAATGCCGCACCCTTGCGTGAAACACTTGCGGCGGCGATGGTCTCGCTGTCCTTTTGGCGACCAGAGCGACCGTTCATCGACCCGTTTTGCGGTTCTGGCACACTTGCCATTGAGGCCGCAATGATCGGCAAAAACATTGCCCCAGGCTTGATGCGTGAATTCGCAGGCGAAAAGTTCCTGCAAATCCCTAAAAAGCTATGGGCAGACACACGCAAGCAAGCGTACGCCGCCATCAAGGAAAGTGAGCTGAACATATTTGCGTCCGACATTGATAAAAATGCCATTCGTTTGACGAGAGGAAACGCCAAAATAGCACGCGTAAATGACTGCATCATCACACGTGAAATGCCATTCACCGAGCTGACCTGTGAGCAGCCGTACGGCACCATCATCTGCAACCCCCCATACGGCGAACGCATGGGCGACCGCCGAGAAACCGAAGACCTATACCGAGAAATGGGACACATCTTCCGCAAATTCAACACATGGTCCTATTACATCATCACCTCGCACGAAAATTTCGAATCGCTGTTCAGCAAACGAGCAGACAAAAAGCGCAAAATGTACAACGGCATGATTAAGTGCGATTATTTCCAATATTACGGCCCAAAGCCACCGTATGTGGCAAAGGTGGTTGAGTAGCACGGTGGGCGCTGCCCCTTATATTGCGTAGCAATATTTCATCTGTTTGACCGAATGAATGCGCGTTTTGCATTCATAGCCACGAAGGTGGCGTGGTCATCGCCCGCCCCTTTTTGAAAAAAGGGGACAAAAACTTTAGTTGGGGTTTTTTGAATTATTGTAGGTAAATACTAAAGGTTTAATTGATGCGGGGGAATAAAAGGGATGAGATGGGATGGCTAAAACACCTTTGAAGTACGTATGAAAAGTCACCGTACCCATTTCCCACAT
>JACMMQ010000291.1 GCA_014378955.1 Clostridia bacterium | reverse complement strand
TACCTACATGCCAAAGCAAAGCTTTTGACGTCAAATCCTGCCAGTGAATTAGATACACCAAAGCTACGCAAGGAATTGCCTAAATTTCTAACACTCGAAGAAAGCAAGCGATTATTAGCGATTACAGCTGAATCCAACGAAAAATTTGCACATCGAGATTATTGTATGTTAACCTTTTGTTTGAATTGTGGCTTACGTGTTTCAGAGCTTGTTGGCATAAATATGAACCATATACAGGACGACCGATTGACGGTATTAGGCAAAGGCAACAAAGAAAGAGTTGTGTATTTGAACAATGCATGTTTAAAAGCTTACCATAATTATATTGAATTACGCAATAGCTTGGGCGTAAAAGAGCCTCGTGCGTTATTTATTTCGAGAAATGGCACTAGAATTACACCACGTTCTGTACAATTGATTGTCAAAAAGTTTATTACTGCCGCCGGGCTTGATCCTGATAAATACTCCACCCACAAGCTCAGGCATACTGCCGCAACGCTTATGTACAAGTATGGGAATGTTGATGTACGTGCATTACAAGAAATTTTAGGCCATGAAAACTTGAATACCACGCAAATATACACACATATAGACAATGAACAATTGCGTGAAGCTGCTAATAAAAATCCTTTGGCTGATTTGTAAATTACACATAAATAAAACCATGCAAATGAAAAAATCTGCATGGTTTTATTTGTGTTTATGCTTTTTTCGTAAAGCACTTTTTGTATAATTCAACATATTCATCTGCACGATTGGTCCATGTATTATCAATTGCCATTGCCTGGAGCTTCAATGATTCCCATACGTCAGGTTGTTCCTTATAAAGTCTTACGGCACGCATCAACGTATCTTTAAAGGCACGGGTTGTGTAATCCCTAAAAGAGAACCCACTCCCCTTCTCCCCATCAAAATCTTCAACGGTATCCAGTAAGCCACCCGTTGCACGTACAATTGGAATGGTACCGTACGCTTGCGCGATCATTTGTCCTAAGCCACACGGCTCGAATCTCGATGGCATCAAAAACACATCAATGCCTGCATAAATCAGATGTGCCAAAGCTTCGTTGAATTCAAAATAGCACTTGACTTGTTTTGGGAATTGCTTTGCTAGTTCTTTGAATTTCTTAATATAATAAGGGTCGCCCAAGCCGAGCACGATAAACTGTACACCTTCATTTGGAATAACCTCCTGCATCGCTTCGATAATGAGGTCTAAACCCTTCTGATCCACCAACCGATGTACCAAGCCAATCAATTGTGTATCAGACACTTCTAGTCCTGCCCGTTGTTGTAATTCTTCCTTGATTTCCTTTTTAACCTCAATATTTTTTATTGAATAATTTTTAAGCAAATAAGGATCGTTTTTAGGTGAAAAATGCTCATCACCAATGCCATTTACAATGCCATATAGATCGTTTTTGCGTTTTTCCAAAACGCCTTCTAACTGCTCGCCAAATTCCTTTGTTAAGATTTCTTCGGCGTACGTTTTGCTGACCGTATTGATGATGTCTGCATACAAAAGTCCCGTTTTCATAAAGTTAAATTTACCATAAAACTCAAGCTGGTCAGGTGTGAAGTATGGATAATCAATGCCTAACGATTTTAACAAATCTGGCGAAAACGTGCCTTGATATTGTAAATTATGAATGGTGAAAACAGTTTTAATGTTTTCATACATAGGTAAATGGCTGTACTGCGCTTTCAATAAAAATGTAATAGGTCCTGTGTGCCAATCATTACAATGGATAATATCAGGCACAAAATCAATGTGCGCAATCATTTCCAAAACAGCCTTGCACAAGAAAGCAAAGCGCAAGCCATCGTCTACATAGCAATAGATGCCGTCACGGTCATAAAAATGATGATTTTCAAGGTAATAAACAGGCACCTCCGCACTTTTGCGTGAGATTTTGATGTGCATTTTGCTTTGCTTGACGATACATGTTTCTACCCTGTCCATTTGCACAGGGAAATCCGCAACATACGTCATTTCCTCTGAAATTTCTCGATAACGAGGCATTGCGATACGTACATCATGCTTTTTAAGGGCAAGTGCGATTGATAATGAGGATGCGACATCTGCTAAACCGCCTGTTTTTGCAAATGGTGCGACCTCAGCTGAAACCATTAAAATTTTGAGTGATTTTGCGTTCATATGTTCCCTCCTAAATTTGTTTTGTTATGCATCAAATAATGGTAATGTAAATTCAAAACAGGTGTATTCATCTAATTGACTACTTACCCATATATCCTGCCCATGCTCTTTGATAATATGCTTAACCATTGCCAAACCAAGACCAGCGCCGATTTTATCTACGCTGCGTGATTGGTCCGATTTATAAAAACGATCCCATATATACTTCATATCCTCTTCTGATATACCAATACCATCGTCACATATTTTAATATGCACCTTTTGCGCATGTTGTGCCAAAGAAATGACTAAACTACCATTTTCTTTACTGAACTTTATTGCATTATCAATTAAATTCGTCAGTACCCTTGCTATTGCATCAGGATCTGCAAGCACCATGCACTGCGCTTGTTCAAAATGCACATCCACTTGGATATCCTTTTGGGAAATTGCCTGTTCAAACTTAATAAGATTTATTCTCACCATTTCATTGATATCAAATGATTTTATTTCTATTGCGTACGTTTTGGCTTCCATTTTTGCTAAGTCTAATAGATTATTGACCAGGCGAGAAAGCCTTTGCACCTCGGATAACACGATTTTGAAATATTTTTGTTGCTCATGTTCAGGTATTGTGCCGTCCATAATGCCTTCTATAAACCCATGAATGGTGGTCATAGGCGTGCGTAATTCATGTGAGATATTTGCGATAAAGCTTTTACGCATTTTTTCAAGATTTTGTAGTGCATCTGCCATGTGATTAAAGGTGGTTGCAAGCTCACCTATCTCATCGTTTGAGGAAACCACAACTCGATTTTCAAATTTACCGTCTGAAATAGTTCTTGCCGCTTGACTGATAAGCTTAAGTGGCTTGGATATTCTGCGTGATATAAAATAAATGAGTATAAATGCAACAATAAATGTCACCAATAGTGATTTGAAAAACAAGCTGAAAAGGTGATTGCGGGCTTGATTGATTTCTGGTATGTGCGTGTGCATAAAGATTGCGCCAATGACCTCGCCACTGTAGTGCATGGGCGCTGCGATGGTTAGCACTTGGTCTTTAAACAATGCGTCGAAATCGCCGACCTTTTTAACGGTATCGCCATTTAACACGGCGGCATAAGATTTCATGTCAATATTCTTGTCTTCAAAAACATTCGCATTAGCGCCTGTTGACATGATTATTTTACCCGATTTTTCTACAATCATGATAACAGCTTTGGTATTCAACGCAATATATTCAAGATTGATGCGTAAAATTCTTGCACTTAACACACTGCGATCCTCGAGCTGTGCCGTGGTCATTTCTTCCACCTTTAAAACTGAGGTGCGTAAGGCATTTTCTTTTTCATCAATCACATAATTGTTTAAATATTGAAATACCAAAACGCTTAAAAAACCAAAGCTTATTAAAATGATGAAGCAATATACCAAAAGTAGCTTGGTGAATATTTTTTTTAGCATTATTTCACCTCGAATTTATAACCCACGCCCCACACTGTTTTCAATTGCCATTTTTGATCATCCAGTACTAGCTTTTCACGCAAGCGGTTGATGTGAACATCCACGGTACGTGAATCACCAAAGTAATCAAATCCCCACACAGCTTCTAAAAGCTGGTCACGTGTGTAAACACGGTTTGGATTTGAAGCCAAGTAATACAGTAATTCAAGCTCTTTGGGTGGGATATCGACGGATTTTCCGTTCACTTTGAGCGTGTATTGCGATAGGTTGATGTGTAGGTTTGGAAAAACCAATTCCCGTTCTGAGGATGGTTTGTTGTGGTCATATCGTCTCAGTACGACCTTTACACGTGCAACCAATTCCTTTGCTTCAAATGGCTTAACGACATAATCATTCGCTCCAAGCTCAAGCCCTAAAATTTTGTCAAATGTTTCACCCTTCGCGGTGAGCATGATAATGGGTATGTCGCTGATTTTTTTGATTTCTCGGCAAACAGACAAGCCATCCATTTGTGGGAGCATGATGTCTAAAATCACCAAAGCTGGCGATTGCTCTCGAAAAAGATGTAGCCCCTCTACCCCATCATGTGCCATTACAACTGAAAACCCATCTTTTTCAAGATATAAACGAATAATGTCACAAATATTGCGATCGTCATCAACAATCAGTATTTTGCTCATGACACACTCTCCCTAATTGTTTTGCTTTGATTTCACTTCTTCGCATAATGAAGCTAAGAATTCATCCACTGCAATCGTTCCTTGGTCACCATCACGGCGTGAACGCACCGCAATGCTTGAAGCTTCCATTTCTTTATCGCCAACCACTAGCATATAAGGTATTTTTTCAAGCTGCGCTTCGCGAATTTTATAACCGATTTTTTCATTGCGAAGGTCTGTTTCAACACGCAAACCAAGTGCCTGCATTTTTTTGCTCAAAGCAACCACATAATCATGGTGTTTATCCGAAATAGGCAAAATTTTCGCTTGAATGGGTGCTAACCATGCTGGGAATGCACCTGCATATTTCTCAATCAGCATCGCCAACGTTCTTTCATAGCAGCCAATGGAGGAGCGATGAATAATGTATGGGTGTTTTTTCTCGTTGTCCTTGTCCACATACACCATACCGAATTTTTCCGCCAATGCAAAATCAATTTGCACGGTGATAATGGTATCCTCTTTACCATGCACGTTTTTGAATTGGATGTCAAGCTTTGGCCCATAAAATGCAGCTTCGCCTTCAGCTTCTACATAGTTAATTTTTAATTCATCCAAAAGGTTTTTCATAATGGTCTGGGTAGCTTCCCATTGCTCCGCATCGCCAATGTATTTGTCACGGTTGTTTGGATCCCATTTTGAGAAGCGATAGGAAATATCATGCTCAATGCCCAACGTACGCATCATAAAGTTGATTAAATCTACAACACCTTTAAATTCTTCCCCTAATTGCTCTGGGGTCACAATCAAATGCCCTTCCGATAAGGTAAACTGGCGTACACGGATAAGTCCGTGCATTTCACCTGACGCTTCATTTCTAAATAGCGTTGAGGTTTCGCCATAGCGAATAGGCAAATCACGGTAGCTGTGCAAGGTGTTGTTATAAATCATATATTGGAATGGACAGGTCATAGGACGAAGTGCAAATACCTCTTCATCCTTTTGTTCATCGCCGAGCACAAACATCCCAGAACGATAATGTGACCAATGTCCAGAAATTTTATATAAATCACTTTTCGCCATGAAAGGCGTTTTGGTGAGTAAATACCCTCTTCTTTCTTCCTCATCCTCAACAAATCGTTGTAAAATCTGAATCATTTTTGCACCCTTCGGCATTAACAAAGGCAAGCCCTGTCCGATGCTGTCATGGGTCGTAAAGATTTGAAGCTCCCGTCCCAATTTATTATGGTCACGCTTTTTTGCTTCCTCTATCGCCTCGATGTGTGCTTCTAAATCAGCGGCTTTGGTGAATGAGGTGCCATAGATGCGCTTGAGCATCTTGTTTTTTTCATTGCCACGCCAATATGCCCCCGTTGCGCTAGTGAGCTTGAACGCTTTAATCTTGCCTGTGGATGACAAGTGAGGCCCTGCACATAAGTCTACAAATTCCCCCTGGCGATAAAAGGAAAGAATTGCATCCACTGGCAAGTCATGGATAAGCTCGACCTTATAAGGCTCTGCACGTTCGGTCATCAAGGCAATTGCCTCTTCCCTGCCCATCGAAAAATGCTCTATTTTCAAATCTTCTTTGATAATTTTTTTCATTTCGGACTGGATTTTCAATAAATCCTCTGGCGAAATGCTCTGTTCTAAATCAAAATCATAATAAAAACCATTTTCAATAGCAGGCCCAATTGCAAGTTTAGCGTTTGGATACAAGCGTTTTACCGCTTGCGCTAAAATATGAGAGGTCGTGTGTCTGTAGGCATCCTTTCCACCCTGCTGTTCAAAGGTCAATAAGCTTAATGTACAGTCGTTTTCAATGGGAGTTGATAAATCAACAACCTGTCCATCTATTTCCCCAGCTAATGCCATACGTGCAAGCCCTGCGCTAATCGCTTCAGCCACTTGGAAAACCGTGCTGCCCTTTTGATACAGTTGTACACTACCATCTTTTAAAGTAATTTTAATCATGTGTATGCTCCTTATTATAAGATTTTCTGCAAAAAAGTACAAAAAGCTCCCGTCCCTAAAAGGGACGAGAGCAATGCTTCTCGTGGTTCCACCCTTAATTGACACTATTGTGCCACTCATTGGATAATTATAACGTCATTAACGTTTATGCTCAAAGTGTTACTTTGGTAGCGGAAGCATTCCACCCTAACACCGCTTACAGCCTAGGCGGCATCTCTCTAAAGGAGGTTTATGTTCAACTGAACTTGTCATCGCACAAATTTTTATTCATGTTACATTATAATCAATTAAACAATATCTTGTCAAGTGATTTTTGTAAATTAGCAGCGAGGTTCTCTTGTGTTCTCAAACAATTCAGCGCCTTGGAAATCATGCTTTTGTGGTGGGAAAAATTCGTTAAATGGGAAACGAATTCTGTCAAACAATTCACAAGGATTGTCAGCTGTTGCTTCAATGCATTCATTTTCTGGGAAACAGAAATCAAATACAGGAATTAACAATTGCACTTTTCTTTCTAGTTTAACGATTGTGAAAATACCGAGGGATACAAATACGTTTTGTTGTGCTTCGCATTGTTCTGGCACAACATCAAAATTGCTCAACACGGATTGTGGAATACTGGAAACGTCCATGCAGCAGTGGTGATGGTGGTGGTGATGTGCATCTGCTAAGCGAGCAGCTAAAGGAATAGGTTCAACAACTTCGATGACTGCAACTGGCAAATTGTTCTTTGGACATAATTGTTTGTCAATTTCGTCATCTTTAAACTTGGAGCTGAAAATTTTTGCTTTTCCTTCAGAACCAAATAAAATAACCTTTTTGTCAAAGGTAGCAAGACCTCTAACTGGCGTTGGAGGAGCTACTCCTGTAAATACGTCTAATGTAATTTCGAAGAAAAACTTGATGTCAATTGTGAAGAACCCTTCATTAAATGGAACCTCTTCAACGTCTGAAAATACCCAGATAATTTTTGCTTTGCGGACTTTTACATTGATTGCATTATCAATCAATCTTTGGTCTCTTTCGCACAAGAAAATAACCTTCAAATCTTCAAGACAGTCTTTTTCACGGCAGGAGTCATACACCTTATCCGTATGAATACAAACCGCTTCCTTAACATTCTGGCAACCAGAGATAGGACCTGGTCTAACCTTATCATGCATAAAAAAACACTCCTTTCTCATTTTGCGGAAAATACTTTTATAAAGAATATTCCGGAATAGGGATTATTCCCTACTTACTTACATAATATGGAATGTAGTAGGAATTGGTGAAATATTTTTATAGGATTAATTTTTTTCTAAAAATATAAAGAGGTGAAGGTTATGGGTTATTTTTTAGTGCAACTAAAAGAAGAGACTAAATTATTTTTTTATGACAAGGTTTATGGGATCTGCATGCGTGATATTATAGACAATCATCTTTCAGAAACTGAGACGCTTGTGAAGGATGGACAGCGCGATTTTGATGTGCTCATTGACTGCGACGGACAGTTGCATTTGTTGTGCCAAGATCAACATGGTGATATTTTTTATTTAAAGAAACAGGGCATGCAATATGCTAAGCATCATCTATTAACCTCTAAAGAGCAAAAGTATGTCGAAAAGTACTTTAGAATGGTTGAAACAGGACAAATGTTAAACCTATTTTATGTACTCCCTTCACAGGAAGGACATATATTGGTGCACCAAATGATAGGCAATTCGATTCTTTCGCCCGAGGTGGTAGATTACATATCAGAAGACCGCTTATTGTTTGATGTTGTCGTGGATGCATTTCAAAATATCTATATGCTTTATAGCAGTAAAAGCGGCCTAAACCTTCGTGTGTACAAATGGTCCACCAAGCAATGGAGCGAGCCACAAGAAATAGTAGCAACGTCCCATCGTTTCCCTCTTTTAATGATGCATGGTGAGAAAATATATTACAGTTATGTGGAGGATGCTAAGAAAACCATCTATATAGGCGAAATTAACGGTGAAAAGAAAGGCATACAAACACCCTTTATGCCAACGCAACGTCCAATTCTTTCCATGGAAAATGGTGTGCAAGTTCTTTCGTGGTTATATGAAAACAACATTTTCACGTATGCTAATATCAAAGATAATACGGCACCACAACGGTTACAGTTATTTGGATCACTTGCACAACGCATTCATTACTGTCTATCAGAAAAGATTGAAGGCTTTGGGACGAATGCATGTTTTGGTCAACTAACAAAAAGCTCTTTGAAGCTTTACAATAGACATATCGATATATTGGCGCATATCAAGCATAAAAAGCAAGCTGCAATGCCCATTCCAGTAGCCCCTCGGGCACAAGTGTCTGAGACGCCGTCAGAACGTCCACAAGTGCCTGATTTTACCATTGAAAAGTTAAAAATACAAATGCGTATGATGCAAGAAGAAATTGAGCAATTAAAACATACAATCGGTGCCTTACAAATAAAAGAAAATAAAGAAATAGCAAAAATAATGGTGCTGCCAGAAAGTCAAGAGACCTTCCGACAACACCCTTTAGAAGATGATGAATTGGCACAAACCGTTAATGAGGACGAAGTGCAAGCTGATTTACCGCCATCAGAAAATGATCAAGCTGATGCATCTGATTCATCGTGTTAAAACTAACACGTACTGTACCAATATCACCTGTGCCGATTGCTTGATGTGCCAAATAATTACAATGATAGCCTGCACGCAACGCTATATTATAAGATGTGCTCAGCTGGGAGGCAACCTCTACGCAGTCTTTATAGCGGATATTAAAGGATATGACCCCCACGTGATTTTGCACGTTATCATGCCCATACACGATGACGTTTGGGATGCTTTTAAGTCCATCAAATGCTCTTTTAAATAGCTGCATTTCTTGCGCATGCACTTTTTCTGTACCCATTTGTGCAATGTAGTTAACACCCGCGCGCAAGCCAACGATTGCAGGTGCGTTCAGTGTACCACTTTCAAGAAATTCAGGGTATTCGATTGGTTGGTATAAATTTTTAGATTCCGTCCCAGTACCGCCCGACATCAGTGGTTTAAGCACAACGCCCGGGCGAACGTACAATACCCCAACACCTTGTGGTGCAAGTAAGCTTTTATGACCTGGAAAAGCAAGTAAATCAATATGCTCTAACGATATGGCAAGGCAGCCAGCCGTTTGCGCCGCATCCACCATCATCAAAACGCCTTTTTGTCGCACCATTTTACCAATATCAAAAATGGGGTTGACACACCCCGTGACATTATTCGCATGGTTTAAAACCACAAGTTTGGTATTAAGCTGCATCGCTTTTGAGATGTTATCAGCCGTCACCACACCTGCGTTGTCAACATCGACAATCGTAAGTGAGATGATTCCATCACGCTCTAGTTCTTTAAGCGGTCGAATGACGGAATTGTGCTCTGCATGCGTTGTAATCACATGGTCGCCTGATTTCAGCACACCTTTGATGCCTATATTGAGCGATTCAGTCGTATTTTTTGTAAAGCAAAAACGCAAAGGATTTTTGACACCGAAAAATGTAGCTAATTGCTCACGGCAAAGTGTAATTTCTTCTGCGGTTTTAATAGACATTTTGTGTCCGCCACGCCCTGCATTTGCACAATAATTTTTTAGGCAATCCACCACCACCTGTGTAACCTCTTTA
>JACMMQ010000290.1 GCA_014378955.1 Clostridia bacterium | reverse complement strand
ATTATATTACTAATCGGGGTACCGTATAGGGGAGGTGCAAAAACTCCGCACGGGGAAATTAGGGAAAGGGGGAAAGGTAGCCAAATGAAAGAGAAAAAACCGCTAACATACGCCGAAAAAGTTCAAAAAGCATTAAAAAGGAGTAAAGTTATTCCTGAACCTTTGGTATTAGGGTTGATTGAAGATTTGCATCGCATTGAGGAAATTCAAGGTCGATTATATATTGAATGTCAAAATGGGGACATGCTCATTGAATACATCAACAAATCGGGGAATAGCAATATTGTAATCAATCCTGTTATCAAAGAATACAAAGCATACTCACAACAGCGCAATACCTTGATTAAATCCTTGTACCCAATAATTAAAGAGATATTACCAATAGTACCAACGGAGTTAGACCCACTTGCCGTGCTAAATGGACGTGATAGAAAGTGAACCATATCATTGAATGGCATGCTTATGTTAAAAAAGAGCCAAAAAAGCATTGCAAGGCAATTAAGCAATTAAAGGTACTTATTGAGAATCTACTCAAAAAAGAAGAAATCATTTATGATCCGTCAGATGTTGAAGCATTTAAAGCGTTTTGCCTATTATTAAGACATACGGAAGGTGAATGGGCTGGGCTACCGCTTGAATTAAACCTTGAGCAAAAATATATTGCTGCTTGCGTACTTGGCATTAAGTGGATGGATGAGCATGGGAGTTATATAAGGTACTTCAATGAATTAATATTGATTATTGCTCGTAAGTGGGGCAAGTCCACATTTGCATCAGCTTTAGGGTTATATCTTCAATGTGCTGATAAGGAAAATGGCGCACAAGTTTGGTGTCTAGCAACGGTAAAGGCACAGGCTGAAATTGTATATAAGCATGCGGTTAACATGGCACTTAATAGTCCAGTGCTTAAAAAGCACGTGCGCACACGAAAGGTGACTAATGGTCACCAATTGGAATATCGGACTACAAATATTATAGCAGCAGGAAGCAAGGACAGCCATAAAAAGGATGGTCTAAACCCACATGGCGTTATAATCGATGAACTACATGCTGTTAAAGACCGAAACACCTATGATGTCATGAAATCTGCAATGGGTGCAAGGCGACAACCGCTTATGATAATTATTAGTACATCAGGGTTTGAGCGTGATGGCATTTTTGATGGTACATATAATAAAGCCAAAGCAATACTCACTGGTGACCAACCAATGAACAATACTTTCCCCATGATTTTTGAAATCGATGAAAACGACAAGTGGGATAATGAAAAGTGTTGGATAAAGGCAAACCCATCCTTGGGCATTGCGCCAAAGCTTAGATATTTACAGCAACAAGCTGAGAGTGCAAGGCAAGCACCCGAAGAGCTACCATCATTCATGGCAAAACATTTGAACCGTGCAAGCAATCAAAGCGTTTCATTCTTTGATTTACAGACCATTAACAATTGTGCGATTGATATGACGGAAGATATGTTCAAGGGTAGGTATGCGGTTGGTGGTGTCGACTTAGCAGAGACAACGGACTTATGTTGTGCTTCTGTATTAGTACCGATTGGTCAAAAGTTATATCTATTTCAAAAATATTTCATTGCATCAGAACGATTGCAGGGAAATAGTAAGCAGGACAACAAGGATTATGCAAGCTTTGTTAAAACACTTGCTAATGATCCTCTTAACCGTGACTTATTAAAAATATGTGAAGGGTCAATGGTTAAAAAAAGTGACGTGACCGAGTGGTATATAGAATTAGTTGAAAAATATAATATTACATTTTGGAAAATAGGTTGGGACAGATGGCATGGTGGCGATTGGGTTGACGAAATGGAATCGAAAGGTTTTCCGAAATGTGATAAAGAAATGGTTGGCGTAACCTTCCCTGTGGCGATGGGTGCAAAATCTTTAAGTGACCCAATGAGGGAATCAAGGGCTTTGATGAAAGACAAAAAAATACATTATTCAAGGCACAATGGTTTATTCCGTTGGTGTTGTTGCAACACTGCCGCACGAACTGACATTAACAATGGTATTCAGCCCGACAAATCCAAGGCAAGGGCTAGAATAGACGGTTATGTCAGTTTTTTAATTGCTTACATTGCGTACAAGCATTGTATAGATTTATTCAATGAGTTTCAGGGGGGGTGAGAAATTGGGAGTTTTTGATTATTTCAAGAGGGATACGGTGACGGTATCCAAGGTAATAGAACTTTTAGGCAAAGGGCATTCACTATTTTCATTAGGAAAGGATATTTACAGCATACCCGAAATTAGAACAGCGGTAAATTTTATTGCTGAAAAGGTGGCAACCATACCATTCTACCACATTAGGGCAGATACAAGCGGAAAGTCAAGCGTTATCAATGACCGCTATCAATTTGTACTGAACATTCGTACAAACCCGATGCAATCACCTTTTGTGTTTTTCACACAGCTAATCACACGTTTGCTTGTGGCTAATAATTGTTTTGCGATGCCTGAATGGGGTGATAACGGAGATTTAAAATGGATTTATCTTTTGCCTTTTACATGTTTTCAATTTGACAATGGCGTGGATGGAAAGGAATACATTACTTTCACAGGCAATGGTGGGACTTATACTTTTCCGTATGAGGACATTCTTCACTTTCAGCGTTTCCCGACTGAAAGGGGTGGCATTAAGACACAGGCAACAGGCAATTATGTCAAGGTTGTAGATGCCATGCAAAACCAAGCGGTGAAGGATATGGAGAATAGTGGTCGATTATCAGCTGTATTGACAACAAAAGTAAAGCTTAATAGCGAACATGAAAAAGCCAAATTGAAAGAATTTATTGAGACATTTAAAGCATCAGAAAACAGTACAGGGCTTGGCATGATTTCGGGTGAGTATGGCATTACGCCATTAAACATCCAAAGCAACGCATTAGATACAAAGTTGCTAAATGAAATCACACGCAGCTTATATAATTATTTTGGTGTCAGCACTGAAATTATAAATGGAAACGCCACTGAAATCCAGTATGAGCAGTTTGTAGACAACACCTTGAAGCCGATTGTCAAACAGATTGAACAAGAATTTTCCTATAAACTATTTTCAAACACCGAGATTTACCACTATAACCGCATACAAGCGGAACTGGTAGACCTTGAAGTGAGCAATTTGTCAAGCAAAACCATGTTCTTTGACAAAATGCTGTATCATGGCGTT
>JACMMQ010000289.1 GCA_014378955.1 Clostridia bacterium | reverse complement strand
GAGATGAAACCATGCATATCGATTTGCCATTGATTGATTTAGGCTATGCGGACTTAAGTGTCGTGGTCGCAGGCAAACAAGATTGCCCACCAAGCCATTCACATGGACCTGCTGTGCGAGATTATTATCTTATTCATTACATATTAAAGGGGAGGGGGACGTATACGTGCAAGGGAAAATCCTATGCTGTGGGTGCTAATCAAGGGTTTTTGATATGTCCTCATGACATTACCTATTACGAAGCGGATGGAAAAGACCCATGGCAATATATTTGGGTTGGCTTTCGGGGGCTACGTGCGATTGAGCTTTTAGAGCAAATTGGATTGGGACAAAAAAACCCTGTCTTTTATTCGGACGCATGCAAGCCTATTTTTGAAATGATTTTAAAGGCTTTGGACATAAGCTATGGGAGAGAACTATACATGATGTCCGTTTTATTTACATTTTTTTCGATTTTGTCTAAAAAGGATATGTGCATGCCAAAGTCCTACGCCAATCAAGCAGCAGGGTATATCAATGCCAATATCGGCATGGTTTTAAAGGTTGGCAACATTGCGAAAATGTTAGGTCTGGACAGAAGATATTTTTGTCAAGTGTTTAAACAGGAATACGGCAGTTCGCCACAGCAATACATCATTGAAGCGCGCATGGAAAGTGCAAAATCCTTGCTGCTTAAAACCAGCTTGAGCGTAGCAGATATCGCACGCTCGGTGGGTTATCCTGACCAATTGGGATTTTCTAAAATTTTTAAGCAGCATTTTGGGGTGTCGCCTATAGGTTTTAGAAAAGGAATTTGATAACAGAAAAAAGACTGCATCAATAATGGATACAGTCTTTAAAATAAGTATAATTTAAGGTGCTGGTACAGTAATTGTTTGTCCAACTTGCAGGGAAGCTGCTTTCTTTTCGTCTAAGTTGTTGAGCGTCATGATGTCAGTGACCTTGCTCATGTTACCATAAAGCTTTTTACTAATGACCCAAAGGTTATCGCCATCCACCAGGGTGTATTGCTTACCTGAAACACCTTGCGTTTTGGTAGTGGTCGGAGCGATTGTGCTTGAAGGTTTTGCACTAGCTTGTGGCTGTGCTGTATTCAACGCAGCTGCAGCTGCTGGTTTAGCACTTGAAGCAGGGGACGTAGTAGGGCTTGTTAAAACAGCTTGCACAGGCTTACCCTCTAATACGTCTAATCGTTCTTCAATGCCTTGCATACGGACTGCGGCAGTTTCGCCCTCTTCAGTCTCATCACTTACAGCCAATTTCATATCCATTTGCTTGAACTTACCTTGAAGCTGTAATTGGAAGAATAAAAGTACAACAACGATTATTGCTAAAACTACGACCGATATACTCAAAGCTGTTGACTTGATTTCGTCACCGTCTCGCACATCAGCACCAGAACGCAACCTACGTCTTTTTGAGATTTTGACCTGGTCTTCGTTTTCGTCGTCCAAGTCATCATACATGTCTAAATCATCCTTCATCTCTCACTATACCACCTTTGCTTTTTTCTCATACCATTATTATAACGAAATATGACTAAAAATGCAATTATTATTTATAATTTGTCGCATTATCTTTTTGTAATTTATATTCGACAGAATCAAGCAGTGCTTTCCAGCTCGCATCAATAATGTCAGTGGAAACACCCACGGTGCTCCATTTGTTTTTGCCGTCCGTCGACTCTATGAGTACACGCACCTTTGCCGCAGTGGCAAAGGCAGAGTCTAGCACCCTTACCTTAAAGTCTGTCAAGTACATATGTGTAAGGTTGGGATAAAAACGCACCAACGCCTTGCGAAGCGCTTTATCCAATGCATTGACAGGACCGTCCCCTTCTGCAGCACTTATTTCGGTCTGGTCGCCCACACGAATTTTAATGATCGCAGAGGCGCTTTCATTATCACCGCTCGGTTCAGAAACGATGGTTTTGAAATGCTCAAGTTCAAAATACGACGAGAACATGCCCAATTCCTTTTGAATAATCAATTCAATAGAGCCCTCAGCCGCCTCGAATTGGTAGCCCTCATGCTCTAATGCACGCAAGCGGTCAATGATTTTTGCGGTTTCGGTTGAATCTTTCGTGAGCTGTGGCGCAACCTCTTGAATTTTTGACAGCACGCCTGCACGTCCGGCCATTTCGGACATCAGAAAACGTGTTTGATTGCCCACACTAGGCGGATTGACATGCTCAAACGCTTTTGCATTTTTCTTCACGCCGTCAATGTGCATACCAGCCTTATGTGCAAAAGCAGAATTGCCCACATACGGCGCATTGTCATCCACGGAAATATTGGCGATTTCTGCAATGTATCGTGCCGATTCGGTTAAGGTTTCCAGCTGTGCTTCGGGGATGCACGACAGCCCTTTTTTAAGCTGTAGATTGGGGATAATGGTGCATAGATTTGCATTGCCACAGCGTTCGCCAATGCCGTTAATCGTGCCTTGTACATGCGTTGCACCTGCATCCACCGCCATGATGGAGTTTGCCACGCCCATGCCTGTGTCGTTGTGTGCATGGAAACCTATGGCAAGAGGATAGTCCTTAAAATGCGAAACGACAGCCTTTGTAATTTCTAAAACCTCTAAGGGCATACAGCCGCCACAGGTATCACACAACACCAAGCAATCAGCACCAGCATCCGCCGCCGCTTTTAACGCACTGAGGGCATACGCAGCATTGGCTTTATACCCATCAAAGAAATGTTCTGCATCAAAAATGACCTCTTTGCCACGCTGTTTAAAAAAGCCAACAGAATCAGCGATCATTAATAAATTCTCTTCATGCGTTGTGCGTAAAACCTCAGTCACATGTAAATCCCATGATTTGCCAAACAGCACCACAACATCTGTGCCTGCGCTCAAAAGTGATTGTATAAACGGGTCGCTGTCCACGTCAACAGAAGCCTTACGGGTGCTCCCAAATGCGGCAAGCTTGGCGTTTTTCAAGCCAAGTGCCATTGCACGCTTGAAAAAATCCACTTCTTTTGGAT